>JBMTAX010000060.1:0-10275 GCA_049429145.1 Myxococcota bacterium | reverse complement strand
TACTTGCCCCTCGGGGCCAAAAGTGGCTTCGTTTGTCTTACGCGCTCCATGAGGATGACGCGTGCCTGCACGACTTTCCACTGCTCATCCTCGCGGCAGACCTCCATGTCGACCGCATACCCCTTGCCGGGCTCCATCACGTCGTGGAAGAACTTCTCGACGGAGAGCACCACCTGCCGGAGCTCCTTGAGTGCGTTTGCGCTCGTTAGCCCGTCAGGCTCGCCGGGATAGTGCATCTTCACGCTGTGCCCCGAGGCGGTGATGAGGCCCTCTTCGGTCTTGCCACCGTCGACACCACCACCGAATCCTTTGACGAGTTGGTAGCTTACTTGCCCGCGGGTGCCGTGCTCGATGTCGCGGGAGATCATGACGCCCGACACTTGCGGGTCGATACAATTCTGCACCGTACACGAACACATAATGTGCTGCAGGTTCACCTCATCAGCCACGTTGTTCTCGACGGGCTCGGGCATCCATGCGCTCTCGATGACACCGATGGCCGCCTGCAGACGAGGTACCGCCATGAACGCGTTATGGTCGCGCCGCGCCGCGGCGAGCTGTTCTCTCGCGGTGGCAAGCGTCTGCTCTGCCGCCGCTTTGTCGCCGTCAGAGGCCGTAGACACGGTCGCTTCGGCAGATGAAACGGCCTGCTTCGCGGCCTCAAGCTTCGTGAACATCTCTTCGACGCGCTCTTTGCCGTAGAGCTTTTTCGCGACGCTCTTGTCGACATAGCTCTCGTATTGACCCGCGCCCGATTTCCCCGGGCGATCCTCACCGGTATAGCTCGAACGGAAAATCAGGCTGTCACCGAGCGCCGGATTTTGAAGAAGTTCTTCGTAAAACGCTTGGCCGGCCGGGCTGGGCACGAGACTACCATCAGCGTTTTTGTGGATGAGGTGCTCGGTCAGTTTGTGCAGCGTCGTCTCTTGCAGGTGGCTCCGCACCTGCGCGCGATAGCCAGCGTCGGTGTAAAACGCGCTCTGGAGGAAGTTGTTGTCGTCGACGCGACCCACCTTGGGGTCTGCGGCCCATGGTTTGTTCCACTCCTCGAGGATGCCCGCGTCATGCAACAAGCCGTTTACCCGGCCGGTGGTGATGACAGATCCATCGGGGACATAAGGCCCGATGGTGGGATCAGCCTTCATCAAAGCCAGCACGAGCCCCTTCTCGCCAGCGAGATGACGACCATGGACGCCGAGCTTGGCGAGGTCCGCAAAAGAGGTCACCCCACGACCAATCCCTTTGACCTCGTCAAGAGGGACGTAGAGCTCGACTTCCCGGGTCTTACGCTCGGGCGAGATGACGGCCTCATGCTTCGCGATGACGTCGAAGCCATCCCCACTGGCATTGGACTTCAGGTAGCTGATTCGGCGGTTGGTGCCGGGCCGGAGTTCCTCAAGCTTGTCGCGGGTCAACGCTCCTTGCTCAAGGGCGTATTCCACCGTCATCATGTGGAACTCGCCGTTGCGATCGTCGACGTAGACGCCGCCCTCTTTTGCAGCCTGCTCGAGGAACGCACTGTACTTCTCACGCAGTTCGGGTAGGGCGAGCACCGCGATACCATTGTTCATGGCGTACATGTTGAGGTGGCTGTTGCCGCCTGGTGCATGTTGCGTGTCGACGATGAGACCGCCGACGGCGACCATCTTCTTCTCCGAGAGTTCCCACAGAACGCTGAGCGCATCTTTCTCGGGCTTCTTTGCAACGAGCTCCTTCGTATTCTGCGCAAACACCACTGAGTCGAAGACCACCGGGCCGATGCTGTTCAACACGCGGAGGCCCGTTGGATTTTGAATGTGCCTTGGCTCGATGACCTCTTTGAGGCCGGCACGCATGCCCTTCTGCGCCAGTGCCGTGGCGTAATGGAGTGGGGTCTGCTTCACCAGCTGGTCGAGAAACTGTGGGTCGAGCTCGGCGCCACCGGCCGCTACGTCGGCGGCACGGCGGTCGATGAAGCTACGAATATTTTGCACAGAGCGGGCTACGGAGACGTACACGCGGCTCATCAGCGTTCGATAAGCGTCCTCTCCGATGCTGCCCTTGGCCATCGCTGCATCGATGTCTGCGAGGACAACATCGAGAGACTCGCCCTTCTTCGCGGCAGGGTCCGCGGGATCTTTGATCGCGTGGAGCCCACTCGCGACGCCTGCCCGCAACGCGGTCTGCACAGCGAGCAAAGCCTCTGACTTTTGGGCGTCGGTGCTGAGGTCACCTACCCGCTCTACGGCCGCGCCAAGCTCCTCAGTGGTGAGGCGCTCGAGCTTGGCGTCGAAGAGGATGAGGTCATTCCGCTCATAGCCGGTAGGGGCTGCAAGGATGGCATCGCGCATAGCGACGCGGGCTTCCCCAAGTTCCTTGAGCGTCCCAGGGCCGTTGTCTCGCCCAAGCTGCGTGATGACGTCGGCCACCTCGGGCCAAGCGTCCCCAGCGTGGAATAGTTCGTTCTGGAGGCTTCTCGCGGTCGGCCGCGTCTCACACACCGAGCGGAAAAGGCGTGCAAACAACAAGAGGTTCTTCTCTTGGTTCGCTGGCTCTGTACCGACCGATTTCTGCAAAGTCGCCACGAGCGCGTTGCGCAGGCCGTCAGCCAATTCACTGTCAGGGGTGGCGGCGAGTTGGGCCTTCAGGTCGCCGACTCCGCCAGGATTTTTCTCGGCCGCGGCAGCGAGCAGCTCTCGTGCCGCTGCGACGTCACCTTGTCGCGCGGTCTGCAACGCGTCAGTGAGGAGCCCGAAAGTCTCGCCGCGCAGCTCCTTCGGCCCGACGGGGAAGATCCACTCGTCGATGGTCGCGCGAATATTTCGAGGGGTATCTTTCGAGTAGTTGTGGTGGATCGCCCTGTAGGGCGGCGCGGAAGCTCCAGGAGGGGTCTCTGTCATGACCCACGCCGTGGCGTGGTCGCGGGCGCTGTAGTTGTCGCTGTTCTCGGTGTGGAAGATGCCGCCGACGGCGTTACGCGCCTCGAAGATGCCATTGGCCGTCGACAACGGGTGAGACGCAATCACCTGCTTGAGCAAAGCGAATTCGCGCAACTGGTCCGGGTTGTCGATGGACAGCTTCGCCTCTTTGAGTACTACCCGTTGCTCAGCCACGATAGCAGGCCCCACCTTGTCGATGCGGACCTTGCTCGGGTACACGTCCGGATTCACCTGTTGTTCAAGATCGGTGCGAGCCCTGAGCTGCAATAGCGCGTCTGCCAATGCATCGGCGCGACGGGCTGGTTGGGTCAAATACGAGAGCCCAATGAGGCTCCCGCGCTCGATGGGGAAGTAGCTACGTGCGCCACTCTCGAGTTCTTGTGCCTGCTTGATGCCCGTGTCGCGACGGTCTGTGAATTCTTTCAGCAGGGCGTTGGGGCGACTCATATCGCTCTGGGTCCACGAGAAGGGATTGTCGGGCGTGGCAGCCCCCCAATCGCGCACCGGGGCAGCGACGTCGCGCTGGTAGTCGGTGCGGTCGGCGCTGCGCAGCCACTCGACGTCCTCCTTCACGGCTTGTGACAGGGCCATGAGGTTATCAAGGTCGACGACGCCAGCTTTTGCGGCGACCAGCGTGCTCACCGCGCTGCGACGTTCCGTGATGCGCGGGTCGCCCTTGCCGCGGGACGCCATCGCGTTTCCAGTGACTTCCTTGTGCCGGTCGATGACATCGGTCAGGCGCGCCACCGACTCCCGGGCCACAGCTGCTCTCGTCTCCGCCTCGGGGGCCTGCGGGGAGGCCAGGGGCACCTGCTCGGCCGTCTTCGGAGAGGGCGCGGCTGTCGAAGGCTCCGGGGTGCGCGGCTCAGACCGAAAGGTGTCGAGGGGGTTACGGATGGGCATGAGGAACCTCGCGAAACAAAGACTCGTCGATGGGACAGTAGCCGAGATCCCCCCGGTTTGGCGCGTCTTTGGGATCTACGCGAAGCGACCACGTCGCGAGGACACGTCACGGGGGGCTCGGAGCGGAATACTTTCGCCGCGCCGCGTCCAAATCGCGGCGACGAACCGGCGCACCGACTCGTCGCTGACGTTGTCGACCTGTCGGTGGTCGCGGTGACGGGGAGGGCCTTCCCGGACACCGCTCACTGACAGACGGCTAGGTCCACGGAATAACCGTCATAACTCGAGAACGAGGTACTGCACTGACGCGTACCTGGACAATCGAAGGCTGGCCCCGTGTTGGTGTCGTAGTCGCAGATGTAGCGGCACGTGCCGCTGAGGCATTCGAGGAATGCGCTGTCCGCAGTTCCCTCAGACCCAAAACAGAAGCTGTTCGACTCTTCCCAGAAGGTGCACCCCTGTTGCCCCTCGGTGAGCACGTTGCCGCAGATGCCGGACCCATCGGACAGGAAACCCACAGCGCAGGCACTGCCAGGGCAGTCAGCATTGCTCTGACACAATCGCTTACAGCTGCCGTAGGTCGGCACGCCGCCGGAGTTGACCCCGTAGATGCATTCGAAGCCGGTCGCGCACGCGTAGACCTCGCCACCAGAAACACAGCTTGCGTTCTCTGCGAGCCCGTCTGTCGTCGTGGTGCCGGTACAATCTGGATCGGGCTGTGCGCAGTCGAGGTCGCAATAACCATCACCGTACCACCCGTAGTAGGCGCAGATGTCGGACCCGCCGCCCGCCCCACAATCGGGATCGGGTTGAGCGCAGAAATCGTCGCAAATACCGTCGCCGTACCACCCCATGGCCTCGCAGTAGTCATCGCCGGTGCCTGCGCCGCCGGTACCCCCAGTACCTCCTCCGCCGCCGGCACAATCGGGGTCGGGCTGGGCGCAGAAATCGTCGCAAATGCCGTCCCCATACCATCCCATGGCTTCGCAATAGTCGTCACCGGCACCGCCAGCACCGCCACCGGTCCCCCCTGTGCCGCCGCCTGCACAATCAGGATCAGGCTCCAAGCAAAAATCGTCACAGACGCCATCCCCGTACCAATCATTCGTAACGCAGGGGTCGTCGGAGGCAATGCCTCCGCCCGGGTTTCCGGTGCCGGTACCAGCTCCTCCACCTCCGGCCCCGCCGGCATCAACATCGCCATTGCCGGGGGTGGGCCCGCCGCGGTCGTCGGCTACCTCACAAACGCCAGGGTTGACACAGGTGCCATTGCCCCCACAATCGGTATCGCGCAGACATTGCACGCACCGGCCTGGTTCATCGGTCGTCGACGCGGAACACAGAGGCTCTGTCGAGGGACACTGCGCACTTTCACGGCACCAGCCCGACAGAAGGTCCTGGCATAGGTTGAGGCCTGGATTGCAATACTGGCCGATGGAACATTCGCGGGTCGCCTGGCACCCAGCGGTTGATGACGTGACGAGGGGCTCGCCGCATTCCCCATTGCGACAGGTCTCTCCATTCGAGACATCGCAGTCGCTGTCATCAGTGCAGCCAACCTCGTCGGGCGCGACGCAATCACCCTGCAAGCACCTGTTGTCGCCCTGACAATCATCGTCACTGCGGCACCCTGTCACAACACGATTGGCGCAGCCTGCAGTGATTGCGAGGAGAACCCCCAACACGGCGAAACGCGGAATAAGAAGGGCTGACTCACCGGTTCGGGACATCGTTCCTCCGCAACGCAAAAAGCCAATACTGGTGTACCAAAACCACGGGGGTGTTTTGTCTCGTACCTTTGCCCGAGGACGGGACGGCAAGGCGCCCGAAAGGCACCTCGAACGGAGGTAGGTGCGTCTCTGACCTGAGCCAACTGCCCGAAACCAAGTGACTAACCAAGGGCTAGCAGTTTGGTCGCGGCCCGAGGTGCAACGGCACGATGGGAGAACCATCGGTCAGTTGTCCGATGCAGCTCTGTGCGGATCTTGGACCTCTGGACCACCACGGGAGCCCAAGCCAACAGTGTACCGAGCCCCGAGAGCGGTTAACGTAAGCGGGTCATGCTTGAACCGATCACCCTTGGCCAGGGTCGAACCCACTGTCCCGGACTCGCCGCGGATGAGCGCGGCGTCGTCATGGGACGCAGCCTGATGCTGTTGTTTGGGGACATCGAGCGCGTCGTCGGTTTCCTGCGTAGCTACAGCCGAGAGGCGAGTCTCGATGAGGTCGCACCCACGTTGCGCATCGAAGAGACGACGTCGGAGCGCGGTGGCCGAGAGGTGATGATGCTCTTCAGCATCAGCGGCTCCTACGCCGCCGACCGAGCGGCTGCGGCGGCACGTATGCACAAGGGTCGGGTGTTCACCGGCAGCGAGCCCCATTTCGTGCCCTACCGCGACCGACGCTCACCACTCGGATATGACGTCGGAGACATGGAGACCCTCGTCTCGGACCCCGTCGACTTTGTGCTCTACGGAGATGCAGGTGCGGATCGACGTCGGAAAGGGAGGGCCTTGCAGCTCAAGGAGCTGCTCAAATCATTGTCTCCGCGGCCGCTCACCGCAGCAGAGCGCGATGAAGAGAGAAATCCAGTGCTGATTGTGCGGGTGGAGCACGGTCTCTCGAAGGAGCTTTGTCGTTACCTTTGGTCACGCCAGGTATCTGCGTCAGTTCGGACGGCACAGAGTACGGGCACGAGCCTTTTCTCGACACGGGCGCGCGAGGTCCAGCTTGTGCGCTGTGAGAACTTGCCCCATCACGTGGCGAAACTGCTCTCCTCGACGCCAGGGATGGATCTATTCGTCCCTGTGCATGAGCATCTATTGGTGCAGTGGGGATATCGGCACCCAGTCGCCCTTGAGAGCTGTGGGTCGCTCTTCGACGACAACGAACTGCTCTTGTTCTACGGCCCGCCCCGCAAGGTCGAGTCGCTGCTCGCGGGAGATGACGGTGTCAGCATCAAGGATCTCGTCGACGTCCACATGCATGGCCCTGCAGGTGAGATCGAGCGACCCGTCTCGGTAGAATGCACCCCCATCGACGCACTCCATGTAGAGCTCCGCTTGGCAAGGCTGCCTGACGCGAGCGCCGCGACACAGGCGTTGCTGATCGAGCTTGATCGCCTCCCGTGGGTCGCCCGGCTACTCTACACGTTGCCTGCGGCGATCTTGCGTAGCTACGAGGCGGTAATCGCCGATCCCTATCTTGTGATCGTCAATCGACGAGGGGTGCACGGCATCCCCTTTGGTCAACCCATGACCGAACTCTACCCGCAGGTCTTCGTCCCCGTCGGTATGCAACTATTGCCACGGGTCGACTACGAGTTGCTGCGGGAGCAGCTGCAGATTCGACCAGACAAGCACCTGCACTTCTTCCCTGAGGACAAACCTGCATTCCGCTTGGCGGTCGAACAGCTGAAACCGCTCTCGCGCGCCATTGTCGCCGGGGAGCAGGCCCGCACGGCGATGGTCGAACTCGAGGCACGCGACCCCCTTGAACCGGCCACCGCGCCCTCGCTGACCCACCGACCTCAACGTGTGTTTGCCTTGTGGCGCGGCACCGAAATAGACGCAGAGCCGCTGCATCATCGAGCCCTCGACAGCCCCGCACCAAAGGGGACGCTCTCTCCTGCGGCACCCTCGACGACAGACGCTTCCGGAGAGTTGGGGGAGGGACATGATCCACTCGCCTCGGAGGAACGGGCGTGAGCACCGGGCCTCAGAGGGTCGCCTCGTTCGTAGCCAACTTCCTCAGCCCGTTCATCGACGGGGGAGATTGCTGCGTCACCGACCCCCTCGGTGTCGATGGACACAAGCTTCTACATGGAGGCCTTCGCTTCGAGGCGGCGGTCGACGAAGCGCGTGCATCTCTCCTCGCGCAAGCGGCTCTGCTCACAGATATCGTCCCCGCGCCCTTCGACGAAGATGCCGTGACTTTGCTGTATGCATGTCACGAATTAGCAGCTGCCTGCCACCCTCAAGCAGCGTCATTCTATTCTCGTGCGCACCGGTACTGCCTCGCTGCAGAACAGGCTGTGCTTCGACTTGAACGTACATACGAACCGGGCCGGGTGCTGGCGCGACACGTACTTATGGCGCGGCTTTTCTCGATGACACGCATCGACACCAAACTCACATGGTGGACCGGAACAACCACCTACCACGGTGAAGAACCACCCGCACGGATGACCGCTTGGCCGAGCCTGCGACGCGTGCAACAGGAACGAACCAATGTACCCCTTTGGCAACTCGCTTCTCTGCATGGGGATGAAGAGTTGCGATTGGCGCGTCTTTCTTTGTTGTCGACGCTCCTCAACGTGTCCCCGTTGACGCGGCTCTTGCTACTCGGCGACGCTGCCCAACGGTCGCTCGGGTTCTCTTTGCTGCTCCCCTTGAAATGCAGCGGGAGACGTATGAGCCCTGTATATCTGCTCGATGAGCCGCGCCTCGCCCGCCTTGTCAGCGACGTTCTCCTCGAGCGAGGCGTCGGAAGCACCGGCCCCATGCTGGCCCATGCAATCCTAGCCGCGGTCCGTGAGCCGAGTCCGCCGCTTGCGTTACGCAGAGCAGTGGAGCTCTGTGTCCATTTGGCCTTCCTCATGTGCGTCGTGGAAGTCGAAGTCCCAAGGGACGAGACCGCTGCGCCCCTGCGAGCGCTGTGCGACGCTGACGTCCGCACCCTGAACGACGCCATGCGGGTATATTGGGCGACGGTGAGTGCGGCACTCTTGCTCGACGGTACGCACCTCCGACTCCCCCTGCGCGAATCCCATCATCCGGCTCTGGATAGCGTGCTCGCACGACTCAACGAACGACTGCGGCATCCATACCTCGCCACCATAGGGGAGCCGCTCTATCGCGAACTTTGCAGACGACTCCCTCCCCTCGAGGCGACGTCGATGCCTGCAGAAGGATTGTCTCCGTCGTAGTAAGGTAGTGTTCGACGACCAAGGAAGACTCAGTCCGCGTCCGCGTCTGCGTCTGCGTCTGCAATGCTTGCAGGGCTCGGTTCTGCTGATGAGCGATATTGCCAAGTACCGCTCTTTCCACCCCGCTTCTCGAGCAAACGAATATCGTGAAGACACATCTCTTTCGAAAGGGACTTGGCCATATCGTAGAGGGTCAGGCCGGCGACCGTTACCGCAGTCAGCGCCTCCATCTCCACCCCGGTTCTGCCGATGCAGCTCGCTTCGGCCTTGATAACGATGCCCTGTTCACATGGCACAAAATGAACGGTCACTTGTGTCAGCGGCACAGGGTGACAGAGCGGGATCAGTTCCCCCGTGCGCTTCGCGGCCTGGATGCCCGCAAGTCGCGCAGCCACGAGCGCTTCTCCCTTCTCGAGTGACCCATCACACAACGCAGCGATCACGAAGGGCTCAGCACGAAGAAGTCCGCTCGCCGCCGCATAGCGCGGGGTCTCCGGTTTTTCCGTGACGTCCACCATGGACAGGCGGCCATGCGAATCTAGGTGACTCGATCGCAGAGTGCTCTTCATGTCCCAGCCTTTCTCCGCCTGCTGCGCCAGCGAAGGCTGGGTGATGGCGGGGTGCAGGGTACGGCGCATAGCCTCGGTCACGGAGAAGCGCCAGTCACGTCGTCCTCAGTAGGTTGTGCGATCGACGTCTCCCCTCCGTGCGGGGAAGGCGATAGAGTTGTGAGCGATCGTGCGACTGCAGTGGAAACTTCTCCTGGTGATGTTGTTCGTCGTCGTGGCACCTGTCGCCACGAGCGGCATCAGCAGCGTTGGCCTCGCCCAAGATGAGGTGATGCACGCGACACGCGAGGGACTCACCCTCCGGGCGAATCACCTCATGGAATTGGCAGAAAGAACCATCCTCGATGGGGTGGAGGGTCTCACTCATGGAAGCCGCCTCGATCTCCACCACCTTACCCTCGAAGAGAGAACTGCCGCGTTGGCATTGCTGTACGATGAATCGCCTTCGCGCACTGCGATGGCGCTCGTAGATGCTGGCACGGGCCATTTGGTCGCTGACCTTGTATTTCAGCGAATTGGTGACGACGATCGTGGGAGTTTCGGCCACGAGGCGTTTCCTGTGGGCGCAGAGCAGGCATTCGCCGATGCCATTCCGCTGCGTGCGGCTGCGGAGCTCGGGCGGGCCGTTTCGGCTCCGTATACGAGGGCACAAGGGCTGGCCCCCCTCCTTGCCCTCGCTGTCGCGGTCGAGCCGCCGCCCAAGGACGAGGGGCGAACACCTTGGGTCCTCGCTGCAGAGTTTTCGTTACGAGGCCTCTGCCGGCGCTTCGAAGACGCATCGGTAGACGACCTACGCGCGTATTTGGTCGACCACGATGGCGCCCTGGTGTGCGGTCCAAGGACCCCCGATTCGGCTGTTTTGGTTCCCTTACGCGACCATCCTGCCCTGCACCCGCTCCACGATTCGCGCATGCCCGGCACGGGTACCGTCGAGGGTCAGCCATCCGCACCGACGAGC
>JBMTAX010000059.1:0-10283 GCA_049429145.1 Myxococcota bacterium | reverse complement strand
CATGCGGTCCCCCGGGAGAAGGTGACGCAACGGCCGTCAGCAGAGAGCTGCGAGACCTGGTGCGGACGACGCGCACGGCGGCCCTCGAAGGTCACGTGGCTGCCCTCATGCATAGCGAGGCACAACGCGGGGTCGAAGCGGCGGGCGAAGAGTGAGACCCGTTCCTCGTCGTACAGCCGGAGTCGGGTCTCTGGATGGGGGAGGACCACGACGTTGTCGACGAGCCCGAGCCCTTCGTCGAGCACCTCCGACGCGCCCGGCCCCTGGGGCGGAGAATCATGAAAGAGCACGACCCGCTCGGTGCACACCATCGCCCCCCCTGACCAAGCGAGCACAGGCTTGTTGCCGATGAGGTCCTTGAAGCCGAACAGGCGCATGCGATTGAGCAGCGACGCGACGTGGCCTCCAGCGACACAAACCAGGGCACAGTCCTCGAGCTCTGCCCGCAGCTCTTCTCGCTGACGAGCGACGGCCTCTCGCTCCGGCGGCAGAAGCGCAGCCTCGAACTCAGCGTGTACACGTTGACATTGAGAGAGGTGGTACGCATCGAGTGCGCGGATCGCAGCGACGCTCGCCTGCTCCTCCTCCTCGAGGACGTCGACGGGCGCTTGTCGCTGCCGAATCACGTGATTGGCATCGAGCTCATGCTCGAGCCGCACGCGATAAAAGTCCTGTTTGTGGCGAAGTTTGGTCTGCTTCTCCCGATGGGCACGCGCGAGTTCAGGGTCTTCGACGTACACCTGCTCTGCCCGCTGATAGAGGCGCAGGTTCACCGCTTCGCAATCGATGTGGGCCCGCAAGCGCTCGTCCTCGAGCTCACGGTCTTGCCACCCGGCGGTGACCAGCGCTGCGCGGCCCTCGAGCCCAAGCTCGCGGATGCACGCGTTGAGCGTGGGCCCGAAGCGCTGAGCCCCAAGGAGAACGACGCTGCGATGCCACTCGGCGGTCCGAGGCGCGGGTGCGGGTGGCAGGCTCACTCCCCTCTCCATGGTACAGCTCCTCTCGTCGCGAACGCGTCGTCCCCGCTCAACCCGCCCGCACCTTTACGGTCTCTCCCACAACGCTGAGCATGCGTCGCAACTCGTCATAGTCCGGATGCTTCATGCGGATCCACGCGTTGGCCATAAAGCCAGCCTCCACGGGCTGGGTCGGTGTGCCTGCCGGCGGCAGGTGCGCGTCGATGATCCACTGGCCAAAAGCGCGCTCGATCTCAGCCATCCCCTCGTAGCCACGAATCCGCCCATCACGGTCGGGCCGGAGCGCGACGATGCCGGCGGAGAAGCGGCGAGACGGGGTCTGCTTCTTCGTGTGCCACACCACCGCCTCGGCCCACTCTCGATAGATGTCGAAGTCATTGCCCGCACAGTACAGGTCCCAAGCACCGACACCGGGAGGACGACAGCCGATCTCGGAGAACTTGAGCCCCTTCGGCCCCGCGAACCATTCCATGTGGGTCGCGCTGGTCTCGATACCGAGAGCGCGAATCACCTGGCGCCCAAGGGCCTTGACCTCGCCGTAGCCATCGGCGCTGTCGACGCGATTCGTCGCGATGAATTGCGGGCTGATCCAGCGGTGACGCATCGCCTCGAGGACGTTCGGGTAGTAGTGGCACACGAACTCGTGCACGACGGTACCACCGATGCTGATGGTGTCGTAGAAGCCCTCGTGTCCCTCGATGAACTCCTCGACGGCGACGCTGCGGCCCGAGCCGACGGCGTGCTCGTGCAGCGCGTGCATCAACTGGGCGTCGTTGTCGCAGCGGAACGTCGCCGATGCTCCGGCAGCGTCACGAGGCTTCACGATGACGGGGTAACCGACCCGTTGCACGAAGGCCTTGATCTCGCTGGCGTCGCCAGAGCCGATGGACTGCGCACAAGGCACCCCCGCCTCGCGCAGGGCCTCTTTCATCGACGGCTTGTCGCGGCAGAGGAACGTCGTCTTCACGCTCGTCCCTTCGATGCCGCACGCCTCGCGCACCTTGGCCGCACACATCACGTGGGCCTCGACGGTCGCCTCGAGGCGGTCGACCCGCACCTTGCTTTGCACGAAGCGTACGGCGCGCTCCACCTCGTGAGGATTGGTGACATTCGAGACTTGCTCGTAGTGGGTCAACCAGTGGCGCATCTCGTCGTCGAGATATTCCTTGGGGCGTTCGCCGATGCCGATGACCCGCGCGCCCACCGCATGCAGCGCGCGCACGAATTCACGCTGGTTCCGAGGGAAGTTCGGCTCGAGAAAGACAACGTCCATGGGCATTCCTCACTCCTCAGCACAAGGGCGCGCAGCAGACGGCGGCTGCGCGGGCCTGCGTAGCTCACGGCCACACGGCCCGATAGATCCTTTCGTAATCCACGACCCGCCGCGTCCAGGCGTGGTGCTCCGCCATACCGTTCTGCTGCAGCTGTCGCCACGCTGGCTCGTCGTGGAAGACGTCGAGGGCGTAGGAGAGGGCCCACTTGAGCCCCGCCACGGTGAAATGGTCGAAGACGAACCCGTTGCCGCGACCGGTCGCTCGATCGTAGAGGTGCACGGTGTCGGCGAGACCCCCGGTCTTGTGCACGATGGGTGGGGTCCCGTAGCCGAGGCTGTAAAGCTGGTTGAGGCCACACGGCTCGTATCGGGATGGCATCAAGAAGAGGTCGCTGCCTGCCTCGATGAGGTGGGCGAGGGGCTCCGAGAAGGCGTTCTTGAAGGCAACCCGCTCGGGCAGCCAACGCGCGAGGTCGCTGAATAGCTTCTCGTACCGGGGCTCCCCACCACCGAGCACTACGATTTGCAGGTCGCGCTGGCGCAGCGCCGCGATCAGGGCTTCATGGCAGAGGTCGAAGCCCTTTTGCCAGACGAGGCGCGACACGATGCCGAGCAGAGGCGTGCCCGGACGGTAGGGCAAGCGCATCGCATCGCACAGGGCTCGCTTGTTCACCGCTTTTCCTTCGGTGACACTATCAGCGTCGTAGCGCAGGGGCAGCAGGGGGTCACGAGACGGATTCCAAGTGTCGTCGTCGATCCCGTTCAGGATGCCGAAGAGGACATCGCGACGCGCACGCAGGAAGGGCTCAAGACCGACCCCATTCGGCTCGCGTTGGATCTCGCGCGCATAGGTCGGGCTCACCGTCGTAATGGCGTTGGCGTAGAGAATGCCCGTGAGAAGGAAGGAGAGGCGCCCCGCGGCGAGCTCCTCATGGTGGAAGCCGGCAGCATCCCGCTCGAGGCCGATGTCGGAGAGCACCGACGCCGGGAAGGTGCCTTGGTGTCCGATATTGTGAATGGTGAGCACCGAGCGCGTGCGCGCGAAGAGGCGATCCCACCCGAAGACCCGTCGCACCATCAAGGGCAGCAGCGCCGTTTGCCAATCGTTGGCGTGGACGATGTCCGGGGAGAAGGCCAAGTGTTGGGCGATGCGGAGCGCCGCCCAGCACAAGAGGGCGAAGCGTACGTGCTCGTCGTCGCCCTGCGCGTAAATGCCGGGCCGGTCGTAAAGAGCCGGACAATGCACGAGGTAGACGGGCACATCGCTGCCAGGCAGCTTCGCCTCGAGGGTTTCGAAGAAATAGCGACGTCCGCCGAGGTCGACGGGAATCGGCCCGAGAACTTTGCGTGCCTCGTGCCCTTGCTCCCAGACCCGCCGGTAACAGGGCAACACCACTCGAACGTCGTGTCCTTGCAGGGAAAGCGCCTTGGGGAGAGCTGCACTGACGTCGCCAAGGCCGCCGGTTTTGGCGAATGGAGCGACCTCGGCGGAGACGAATAAGATCTTCATGCGTAGTGCACCTGGACCCTCTCGATGATGGCGCGCAAGGCACGCTCGACGACGGCGGTCTCTGTGTGGCGCACGATGGCGTAACCATCGCCCTCGTAGCTATCGCTCTTCGGGCTGCCGACCTGCGGCAACTTTGCCTCGACCACGAGGGGCCCCACCATGGCGTTCGCGTCGGCGACGCCGGTGACTGCGCTGACCCGGCCACGAGCCATCCCCCGCAGGTAAGCGCACCCCACCGCATAACGTCGCTGCCATGGTCCATCGAACTCGCCGTCGATCACGGCCCGGGCCCAGGCACGATAGGGGTCCACGTCGTGGGCGAGACCGATCATGCGGGTGATGTGAGCTCCCGGAGGACGCTGCGCGATCTCTCCGATGGCAAGGCTGCCATCGGGTCGTCGGAACCACTCCATGTGGGTGAAACCCGTGTCAAGTCCGAGGGCGGCGATGGCACGGGCCGAGAGTTCCTTGACGTCGTCGTAGCGAGGCCCGCTCACGTCCCGTGGCAAGACGCAGCACCACTGGATCCAAGGGTTCTCGAGCACGGTGAGGCAATCTGGACGGTAATGGGACACCGAGGTGATGTGGGGCCGGCCACTGAGCGTGAGCGTGTCGCAGCTCCCCTCCTCCCCCACCAGGAGTTCCTCGGCGAGCACCGGGCGCTCGCGGCTCGCCCCGAGGGCACCCAAAGCCCCGAGGAGCTCGGCGAGGGACCGCACCCGAAAGGTCGCCTTCGCGCCCATGCCCGCGGGGGGCTTGAGCACGAGGGGAAAGCCGATCTCTTTCGCACAGGCACGGGCGTCTTGTTCGTTCGTGAGGAGGCGGTGATGGGCCACGGGGAGGCCCGCCGCACGCAGGTGGTCTTTCATCTTCGCTTTGTTGCGGAAGAGGTCAGCCGTCGCCGCCCCGGTGCCCTGAATGCCGAAATGTTCCCGGGCGAGGGCGATCTGCACCTGGAGAGGTTCGAGGACGCCCACGAGCCGGTGCATGCGCCCGTGACGACGCTGCAACAAATCGATGGCGGCGATGAGTTCTCTGGTTTCGAGGCCGTCTTGGACACGCACCGCGTCGGCGAAGAGGCGGCGGTCCTCGCCCTGGGGCAACTCCTGCATCACCGCGACGAGCTTTACGCCGTGGAGGCGGGCCGCGGCGCGCGCGAAGCGGAGGGTGGTCTCGAGAGGGAAAGGGGCGATGAAAGCAACAGGACGCATTGGGGGGTGCCGTAGCGCGCCCTCAGCCGGGAGGGAACAGCTCCAAAGTGACTTTTGCATTTCCGCGTGTTGCGTGCGCCCGCGTTGTCTGTAGCGTCCGCCCATGCGCGTCGTGTTTATCGCCCCCAGTTACCCCCACGAGATGACCCAGTTCACCCGCGGCCTCGCCGAGGTGGGTGCTGAAGTATATGGCATTGGCGACACGCCGAAGGCCCAGCTCCCCGACGTGGTGAAGCGGTCGCTCTCCGCCTACCTGGAAGTGCCCCGCATCCTCGATGAAGACGACGTCCTCGAGCGAGCGAGCGCGTGGCTTCGCGGCCGCGAGGTCGACCGGGTCCTCAGCAATTGGGAGCCCACGGTGTTGCTCGCGGCCCGCATGCGCGAGCGCTGGGGCATGCCCGGGATGAGCGTCGACACGGTCACAGCCTTCCGCGACAAGCAGCTCATGAAGGAGCGCGTGAAAGCGGCCGGCGTGCGAGTCCCCCGTTCAGAGCGGGTGAAGCGTGATCAAGGAAAGCAAGGTGCGAACCTCATTCGCGCTGCGGCCGAGCGGGTCGGCTTCCCCCTCATCATCAAGCCCATCGCCGGTGCTGGCAGCGCAGACACGTACTTGTGCCGCGATGGGAAGTCTCTCGAGGAGGCCATCGTTCTGACGTCGCGCGTCCGCGAGCTCAGCGTCGAGGAATATATCGAAGGGGAAGAGTTCACCTACGACACGGTGTGCGTCGACGGGACGCCCATCTACGAGAACTCCGCACAATATTTGCCGAAGCCCCTCGAGGCCCGCAGCGAAGAGTGGATCAGCCCTGTCATCATCACCGTGCGCGACATGCAGCAGCCGAAGATCCAAAAAGGCGTTGCCCTCGGTAGGCAGGTGCTGAAGGCGCTGCGCATGGGCGACGGCTTCACCCACATGGAATGGTTCTACACCCCCAAAGGGGAGGCCGTGTTCGGGGAGA
The DNA here is from genome assembly GCA_049429145.1 of Myxococcota bacterium. GTDB lineage: Bacteria > Myxococcota > UBA727 > UBA727 > CAYLZW01 > JBMTAX01. The sequence continues at coordinate 4,353 of JBMTAX010000059.1, read as the reverse complement.
TCGGCTGCCGCCCCGGCGGCGCGCGGCTCGTCGACCAGATGAACTATACCGGCGACATCGACCTCTACCGCGAGTGGGCCCGAGCGGTGTGTTGGCATGCTTTCCACGCCTCCACCGAGCGCAAATACAACTGCGGCGTCATTTTCAAGCGCGCGAAGGGCCGAGGGCGGATCACGTCGATCTCGGGCCTCGATGCTTACAAGCACCGCTTCGGGCGTCATGTGCTCGAGGACGAGCTGTCGCGACCAGGCACCATGCGCCGAGATTGGAAAGCGACGCTGGTCAGTGATGGTTATCTCATGGTGCGGCACGCCGACTGGGAGGAATGCAAACGCATCTCCTTCGCAGCGGCCACCGACATCACGATGTACGCCGAGTAGGCGAAGGGGGAAAACCCGTGGGCGTTCTCACCGTCAAAGGCCCCGAAGATGAAGAGGCGCAACGCGCCTTCACCCGGCGCGTGCTCGACGATGTCGAGGCGCTCGAGAAGATGCTCTCAGGCAACTTCTTCGAGACCGGACTCCGGCGCGTCGGCGCCGAGCAAGAGCTGTTCCTCATCGATCGCAACTATCGTCCAGCCCCGCTGGTCGACGATGTGCTGCAGTCGCTGTCGCACGAAGGATTCACCACGGAGCTTGCGCGCTTCAACCTCGAGTACAATTGCAAGCCGCAGGTTTTCAAGGGCAAATGCCTGTCTCTCCTCGAGGACGACCTCAGCAGCGCGCTCCGTTCCGCCCGCGATGCCGCGCGCGTGCATGGGGCCGATATCTTGATGTGCGGCATCTTGCCGACGCTGCGCCAAGACGATCTGCACCTCGGCAACATGACTCCACGGGTGCGCTACCATGCCCTCAACGACATCATGACTGCCATGCGGGGCGGCGCATTCCGCATCGCGATGAAGGGTGTCGACGAGCTCGATATCACTCACGACAATGTGATGCTGGAGGCCTGCAACACAAGCTTCCAGGTGCACTTTCAAGCGGCTCCCCACGAGTTTGCCAAGCTCTACAACATCGCCCAGGTCGTGACAGGGCCGGTGCTCGCTGCGGCCGTCAACTCCCCTGTTCTGCTCGGACAGCGGCTGTGGGCAGAGACCCGGGTCGGACTCTTCCAACAGTCGGTAGACGACCGCTCGAGCACCAAGCTCGCGCGAGGCTCGCGTCCGCGGGTGAGTTTCGGTGACCGCTGGGTCGATGACTCGGTGATCGAGATCTTCCGAGAAGACATCGCACGATTCCGCATCCTCATTGCGGCCCCCATCGAGGAAGGCCGCCCCCTGGAGCTCGTCGAGAAGGGCATCGCGCCAGAGCTCAAGGCGCTGCGGCTGCACAATGGAACGGTCTACCGCTGGAACCGCGCCTGCTATGGGGTCGTCGACAACGTGGCTCACCTGCGTGTCGAGAACCGTGTCTTGCCCGCGGGACCGACGGTGCTCGACGAGGTTGCGAACGCAGCCTTCTTCTTCGGGCTGATGAGCGGCTTCGTCGAAGAGATGTCCAACATCAAAGACCGCATGAGCTTCGACGACGCTCGGGCCAACTTCTTCTCGGCAGCCCGTTACGGGCTCAAGGCCCAGTTCCACTGGATCGACGAGAAGCGCTATCCCGCAAGTGAACTCATTCTGAAGGAGATGTTGCCCCTCGCACGAGGCGGTCTCAAGGCGAGCGGCATCGATGACGACGACGCAGAGCGTTACCTCAATGTCATCGAAGAGCGCGTCAAGCGCGAGCAGACCGGAGCCCAGTGGCTCGTTCGGTCTTTGGGAGAGATGCCGAAGTCGCTGCAGCGAGAGCGGCGCCTCTACGCGGTCACAGCGTCGATGCACCGGCAGCAGAACGGGGGCTCTCCCGCCCATGAATGGAGCTTGGCGCGCGCGCAAGAAGAGCCGAGCGAAGGTCAGGTCTACAAAACGGTGTCGCAGCTGATGACCCGCGAAGTGGTCACCGTGCAAAAGGAAGACCTCGTCGACCTCGCCGCATCGCTGATGGACTGGGAGCGACTCCGGCACATCCCCGTCGAAGATGACCATGGTCAGCTCGTGGGGCTCGTCTCCCACCGGGCGATCCTCCGTCTGGTGGCGCGTGGGTCTGCGGCCCTCACGCAGCCCGTCAGCGTCAGCTCGGTCATGCACGCAAACCCCGTCACAGTAAGCCCCGACACCACACTGCTCGAGGCCATGGAGCTGATGCGGGAAAAGCGCGTCGGGTGCCTGCCGGTGGTGAAGGATGGGCGACTTGTGGGCCTCGTCACCGAGCGTGACTACCTGCACTTCACCGAAGACTTGGTGCTGCGGTCGCTGCGCGGAGAGCTGTGACCACAATTTCGCTGCTGATCCCACGCGTCCGACAGGTAATGAAACCTCCTACCCAGGCGCGGCATCGGTCTCGGGCATGCGTGGCAACCGACCCCAACGGGGGGGTTGTTCCTGCGCTCTTTAGCGCGCATGCCGGAGCCATGATGCAACGAGCAGCCCTTGTCACCGCCTTGAGCCTCGGTCTTTCCGCCACTTTCGCGTGCGGCGAGGACGATCTCACCTTCCTCGGCACGACCCTCGATGTCGTCGACAGCCACCTTCACACCGGCACCTGGGACACCATCGCGCCCCCGCAGCAAGAGTTCCTGAAGGAAGTGCTCCCGTTCCCCATCGGTCTCTTCCCCGAGTCGGTGGTCAATGACATCTTGTCGGCGCCCGCCATCGTGAAGCAGCTCGATGAGAGCGGCATCTCCCGTGCGGTGCTCTTTGCCGTTTATGCCGAGCGCTCTGTCGGCGTGACCACCAATGAGTTTGTCGCCGAGCGTATCGAGGAGGCCCCCGAACGCTTCTGGGGCTTCGCCAGCCTCGACCTCGTGGCGCTGTCTGCGGCAGAGGACCCCATGCCTCTCCTCGACGCCCTCGAGGCCGCGTTTGACAATGAAGCCATGGTCGGCATCAAGCTGGCACACCCGCACGCGGGTGTCGCTCTCGACGAAGAGCGCACCTACGGCGTGTACGAACTGGCCGGCCGACTGGGTGTGCCTGTGTACGTCCACGCGGGGAACACACCAGCGCGCAACGCGATCGTCGACGAAGAGTACAGTGATGCGGCATTCCTCGAAGAGGCCATCGCTCGCTATCCCGACACGACCTTCATCTTGGGCCACGTCGGCTACGACTTCATCAATAAGGACCTCGGGCAACTCGAGACCGTGCTCCGCCTTGCTGCCGACCACGACAATGTCTATCTCGAGGCCTCCGCCCTCGGCAGCTCCGGGTCCGACCCCGAGGGGACGAACCTGCCCATTGTCTTGCGAAGCATTCGAGAGGCCGGCCTCGTCGACCGACTCGTGTACGGCAGCGACGGTCCGCAGCGGCCCGGCTTCGTGAAGGACTATTTGGCGCGCACACTGCGCGCCCTCGAAAAGGCCGAGTACAGCGAGCAAGAAGCGCAGGCGTTTCTCGCCGACAACTTCCTCGCCCTCATCGGCCGGTCGCTCTGAGCGCGTAGGTTCGGTTTCACGGCGTGCCAAGTCCCAGCCCTCTGAGGCACAAAGGCTCGGAGGCAGAGGCGGATTTTGGCGCCTGCGTTCATCACCGTTGGGGAGGTCTCGGGAAACGCTGCATGATGGCCTGGAGCTCGTCGAGGGGCAGCTCCGGTGCGTAGTGGCCGTCGACACCTTCCATAGAAGTCGCCATACAAAGCGAGTTCAAGATGGCCTCTTCCGTGCACTCGATGGCGGCCTCGTAGAGGGGATTGAGGCGCACATCGAGCAGGAACTTCACCTTGGCCACCATGTGGCGACTGGTGCGAGGCACCTTGTTCGCCGTCGAGAAGCCGACGATGATCTCTCCGGAGCCGTGCGCGGCGTGAGAGCCTGCCCGGCCGATGCCGAGGGCCACGCGTTTGCAGAGTCGATTGAGCTGGTGAGGCAATAGGGGTGCGTCTGTCGCGAGCACGGCGATGATGCTGCCATAGCTGTGCTCCCGCTTCGGAAGGTGGGCATAGCGCGGAGTCAGCCAATGCCCGACGGGGACGCCGTCGATGCGGAGGTCGCGCATCACGCCGAAGTTCGTCATCACCAAGATGCCGACGGTGTAGTGCCCTTCCTCGGCGAAGGACACGCGCCGTGACGATGTGCCAATACCGCCCTTGAAGTCGCAGCACAGCATCCCCGTGCCCGCGCCCACGTTCCCCTCGGCGACTGGTCCGTCTGCAGCGTTGGCCATGGCCTCGTGGACATGCTCCGGCCCGACATGGCGGCCAGCGACGTCATTGAGCCAGCTGTCATCGCACTCCCCCACCACCGGGAGGAGCACGTCGTGCTCGGTGCCTATCCCCGGGAACTGGTTCACCATATGCTCGATGGCAGCGT
>JBMTAX010000058.1:0-10316 GCA_049429145.1 Myxococcota bacterium | reverse complement strand
CGATCCGCCTTCAGGCATCTTGACGGGAGAGCGTGTCGCGGAGGCGACGCATCAGTACCTTAATGATGCCTTGGGCGATCTCGGCCTTCTCCGCCAAGATCTCGTGGAAGTCATCCCGCGCGATCTTGAGCAGGGTGAGGTCGCACAGCGCCGAGACCGAGGCCGACCGCGGTTCTGAGTCGAGCAGCGACATCTCCCCAAACACCTGCCGTTCCCCAAGCTGCGCGAGCGAAGCACCACCTCGATGCACGCGCACCCGCCCTTCGATCACCAGGAAGAGCGAATCGCCCGGGTCTCCCTCGCGAAAGACGTCGTCACCCTCATCGAAGTGCACCTCGTCCGTGATCTGCGCGATCTGCGACAGATCCTCACCGGGGATCTGGCTGAACAGGTCGATGCTCTTGAGGAAGAGCATTTTCTCGACGGTGCTGATCATCCCCACGATGATGCGCGGCACCCTGGTGTGCGGTCAAGCGCGTCGTTACCCACCGGGTTCTGCGGCCATGCGGCCGGGGGCGCGCAGCAACGGCCCAGAGATCTCGCCTCGATCCTCGGCGAGTCGGACCACCTTGCGGGCCTCTTGCGTGATGTACTTGGTGTAGCGGCGCACGACGGTGTCGTCGTCGTTCACCAGGGGTAGGACGCGCTTCAGGAAGTCTGCTGCGGGCATGAGCACTGCAAGCGTTCTCACGGTGGTCTCCCGCGCCACTGGATCGCGGTGCTCCAAATGCACCAATACATCATCGAGCAGGTGTTGCAGGCCTAGCTCTGCGACGACGTAGAGCGCGACGGTCACAAGCCAAGGCTCACGAGAGACGAGGAACTGGCCGATCCAGTGCTCGGCAGGCCTGCGCTCTAACGGGAAAAACTCTGTTCCCTGCGCGATTACTTTTTGCCGCGGCAGGTCTTCCAGGATCGGGAGGAGCTGTCGTTTGAGTTCCTTGTCGAGCAGGTTGTCGAGCAGCTCGACGGCGTTGGCGCGCATGTTCAGCTGCTGAGACTTCAGATTGGCCTGCACGATCTCGATGAGCTTGAGCGGGAAAATGATGGCTAAGAAACGGAAGATGCGGTCGAGCGAACGCTCGAGGCGCTCCTCGATGGCGTTTCGCAAGAGGTCGGGCCCTACGGCTCCGGCAACCCCAGTGAGGTCATCGAGAGCCGCGAGTTGCCGATAATAGTCATGGAGCTCCTGGCGCAGCACCGTTCTGACCTTGCTCTCGTCAACGTTGACTCGAAGTCGATCTCGCAAACGCGCGACGGCGCGCGCGGTCTCTCTGCGCGCGTCAGGATCATGAACTTCGAGGCATGCCATCAGGACCTCGAGGCAACGCGGTGTGCCAATGCGCTCGAGGATGCGAGGAATCTGCCTCCGGATGGCCACCTCTTCGGGCTCGTGGGCCAGCACCTTGCCGAGGACCTCGATCACGCTCTCGCCAAAAGTACAGAGGGCCGCCGAGGCAGCGCGGGCCGTTTCACGACGACCAAGCTTGTAGATCAACATCGGGATAAACTCAGGTGCCTGCATGGCGCCCGCGGCAGTGATCGCGGCGTTCTGCACACGCAAGGACCGATCCCGCATCAGGGACATCACTTGCTGGTAGAAGTTCTTCACCCCGACGTCGCGGTACACTTGGGCTGCTGCGAGGCGAATGCCCTCATCGGCCGATGCCTGCATGTCACGGAGGTGCTCGGCGCTCATGAGGATACCCTCGAGGCCTCCATGCTTGATCAGGCTCGTCACCGTCGCCGCACGGACTCCCGGTGCCTCTTGCTCCAGCATAGGGCGAACGGCCTTCAACGCTGGTTCCCCCAGGATTGCGCAGTAGGCACGCACCGCAGCGGCCCGAACCTCCTCGTCGTGGTCCTCGAACAGACGCTTGACCTCTTCAGATTGACCGAACGAACCACGCAGCTCGAGTACCTGGAGCGCGCGCACACGGATGTCCGCTTCACCATGATGCAGCAGCTGACCGACCTCGGGGGTCAAGTCATGGTGAGTAACCCGCCGGCAAAGCTCTACCGCATTGCGCAGCTCTGCTAGGTCTCTGCCTTGCAACGCTCGTCGTAGTACCTGCACCGTTGCTTCATCGGCGATAACGAGCTCTTGCTCCGAGAAGTCGAGTCGTCGACGTCGTAAGCTCGAGAGAAGCTGGCTCACATACTCACGTCGGATGCGCAGGATGAGCACAATCCAAAAGAGCGTAAGCCCAAGGCCCACGTAGGCGAGGTCCGTCACGGGACGGTCAAGAGGGCCCACCATGACGGTGATCACGGCGCCAGCGATGCCGCCTGCCCAAGGTTTGAGGATTCCGTCGATAAAGGTCTTCGCGCGGCCGCGAACGTTGCCAGGCACCGGGGTGTAGATGACCTGCATCGTCGCGTCGTAGATGCTGTAGCGAAAGGAGTTTTCGGCGCCCTTCGAGAACACCGCGAGGCTGAAGGCTCCAAGCCCTATAGCCATGCCACCCGTACCGGCGAGCAGGAATACGGGAAGAATCAATAGACTGACAACGACGCCGAAGCGCTCGAGGATGCGCGGGGTGAGACCGAACTGCATGACCGCAGCGACGACGCCAGAGGCGGAATAGAAATAGCCCATGAACGCGGAGTATTCATCGACGAGCGGGAATTGCGCCTTGACGAGGACCTTGAATTGATAGTCGATGAGGGGAACCGTGATGAACGTCGCCACCGTCATCCCGGCGATCAGCTTGAGGTGCTTCGATTGAAAGACGTCGCGGACCTCGCTCTTGACCCCAAAGTCGCGGTGCTCTCGCCCTGAGCTACGCCCGACGACCGATTCCTTCAAACGAATGCGTTCTCGCTCACCGAGGTGCCAGACCAAAGTCATGCACGCGACGAGCAAGACCGCTTGGGGCAAGAGTAGCTGCGACGTCGGAATACCAAGTCTCGTCGTCGCCCCCGATACCGCGAGGCCAGCCAGCATAGAGGCAAAAATGCCGCCCAGGCTCACGATGGGGAAAAGACGTTTCGCCTCGCGGGAGGAGAAGATGTCGCCAGCGAAGGTCCAGAACTGAATGATGAGGAAGGTGCCTACGACCTCGATCCAATTGTAGAGCGCGACGTATACCCAGCTCGCTCGCGTCTGCACCGCACCGTGGGCGACAAGCAAAGAGCCGCAGAGCAACCCGAGGGTTACGAGAATGATGCGGTCACGCCGGAAACGGTCCGCCACGCGCGCGTATAGGTAGGAGAAACACGGGACGACGAGGGCCACCGTGATGTACATGTACGCGAGGGTCTCTTTGGAGAATGCGTCGAGGAACAGTGCGTCGCGCGTGATGCGGCCGCTGATGAACACCGACACGGCCAAGAACAGATACAAAAACATCAGAGCGACCTTGGTGGTCTCCCCGGCCCTGATGCCCAGCCATTGCTGCAACTTCTCCTGCACAGAGTCCCTTTCGGTATTCGCCCCCAGAGCGACCCATCATACGGAAAACGGCCGGTCGCGTGGCAAGGGCAAGGGCAGGGGGCTGGTCGCATACGCTCGTCATCTGCTACCACCGCCCGAGGAGGTGGTCATGGGCCAGCGATGGCGATGGATGTTTGGTGCGACCGCACTCAGCTTGGCAGGGTGCACTCACACGCCGCCACCTGCGACGGTCACGCGCGAGACGGACGACCGCGAGCTGTTGTTGTTGCGAGAGCGCGTCGGTCGCTTGGAGAGGCGCTTGAGCGACCTCGATGCCCAGCTCGCCTTGCTCTCCGATCGTGTGGCGTCGCCCGCCCGCGACGCGGTGTCCGCCGGGGCGCCGCTCGGAGGGGAGTACGTCCCGGTGACTGTTCCCGAGGGAGTGGGCGGGGCACGCCGTCCCTCCTGGGGGCATCAGGCACCGCAGCCCCTGCCGCCTGGTTTGCGCTCCATCGACCTCCAACCCAGGGCCGACCCTTCGGAGGACGATGCAACCCCGTACGACCTCCCGGAAGATGCGGTTGGCGATGCTTCCCACCGTGCGCCCGACCCAGCGAGCACGGCGCAGCCGGGTCCCCCCGAGGACCGCTATGCGTGGGCAAGGGCCCGGATGGCAGAGGGCCGCTACCAAGACGCCATCGCGATCTTCGAGGACATTTTGGAGGGAGAGCCTGCGCATGCGCTGGCAGATAACTCGCTCTACTGGGTCGGCGTTTGTCAGCTCGAGCGCGGCGAGGCGCGTTTGGCGATTCAGACCTGGCAGTCGCTGCCCATGAAGTATCCGGAAAGTGCCAAGATCCCAGATGCGCTGTTCGGTACCGCGACCGCCCATGAGGAACTGGGGGAGCCGGCCCTCGCAGAGACCTTGTATGACCAGTTGGTGGCCCAGCACCCCAAGGCGGAGCGTTGGGAAGACGCGAGAAAGTCCCTGGCGCGTCTTCGCGGCGCAAAGCGCACGGCGCACTGAGACGGCCAAGGGGCTGACGGCGAGTCTTCGTGTCGAGAAATTTGGGCGCTTCTCCGTCCTTGCGTATGCTTCTTTCTCTGTAGGTTGTGGCATCGGGCCTTGGTAGGCCGCGATCGACTGGAAGGAACGAGCGATGCGAAGCACCTGGCGCGCTCCCGTGTTCGCAATGGTTCTCGGTGGCGTGGCGTCTGGCACCGCCCTGGCGCAAGGCGACGAGCCGATGGAAGAGGGCTTCGGCGGCACCGAGGTGGAGGACGAAGCCATCGCGCCGTCGTCGCCCGATCTCGATGCCGAAGACCCCGCGGCCGAAGGGGGCGCCGAGCCCACTCCCGCAGCTCCCGAGGCGTACGTCGTGCAGCCCGGGGATACGCTGTGGCAGCTCAGCGAGCGGTTCCTCAACAACCCTTGGTACTGGCCGAAGATCTGGTCCTACAACCCGGGTTTGACAAACCCGAACTGGATCCAACCGGGCACCCGCATCCGCTTCTACCCCGGCGCCACGGAGTCGGCTCCCATCGAGGTAGAGCCAGCCCCGGATGCAGACGTGATCGAAGCGGTGGGCGACGATGACTTCTCGGACGACTTCGTCGACGTCCCCCTTTTCCAGGACCAGGGCGTGAAGCCCCGTCAGGTTCCTGAGGCCAACGCCGAGACAGGGCGCCGCGAGTTCTTCCTCTCTGACAAGGAGCTCGAGGCCGCTGGGCGGATTCGAAACTCTCCCGAGGAAAAGGGGATGCTGTCGCAGTACGACAGCGCCTACTTCGACATGAAGGAGAAGCCGCGCCCTGGACAGATGGTGCAGCTCTTCGAGGTGGCGCGTGATCTTCGCCATCCCATCACCGGGGCCAACCTAGGCAAGGTGGTCCACACCGTCGGCGTTGCGCGGGTGGAACGCGTCACCGATGAACAGCACCTCGGGACGCTCGTCGAGACTTGGGACGTCATCGAACGGGGGACGCTCGTTGGCGATCTGGGGAGCGGAGCCGACATCGCTTCGGTGAAGCCGACCCTCAACGATCGCACGGTGCGCGGCTATATCGTCGACACCGCTCGTTTTCCGACGGCGAGCCTCGGACAAAACCACATGGTGTTCATCGACCGCGGTCGCGCCGATGGGGTCAAGCTGGGCAACTCCTTCACCGTCGTACGCGCTGGCGATCCGTTCACGGGGGAGCTGCGCGGCATGGCCGACGAGGACATTGGTAAGCTGCTCGTCATCGACGTCGCCGAAAACGGTAGCACCGCCGTGATCATCGCTTCGGCTCGAGAGCTTGTCGCCGGTGACCGAATCGAGATGCGCCGCGGCGAGTAGAGAAAAGTGCCTGCTCTCGTCCCTCCGGGGTGACCGGGGTAGGCACGGGTTGCGCTTGGAGCCTGACGACGAACCCGTTACTTCCCCTGCATGACCGTCGAACGGCTCCGATCCGCAACCCAAAGTCGCGCCACGTGGCTGATCGCATATCTCCCGCTGCTCATCGGGTTTGCCGCGATCTTCGTCGTGTCGGGAATGAAGAATCCTCCGGTCCCCGAGCTGCTCGTTTTCCGCTTCTCGGACAAGCTCATGCACGCGGCGGTCTACGCCGTCATCGGGGCATTCGCCTACCGCGGGCGCTTACTGCGATCCGGGCGCTCGTCGTGGGCACTTGTATGGCATGCGACTCTCATCGCTGCGGCCCATGGTGCCTTCGACGAACTACACCAGTATTTCGTGCCAAATCGAAGCGCAGACCTCTTCGACTTGCTCGCAGACACGCTCGGTGGAGGAGTGGGAGCAGCGCTCCTTCACCACGTCACGAGACGCCTCTTCCCCTCGGGGGCCATGCGCGACCAACGCTGATCTGGCCGAGCTACATGAGCTTGCGCCCGACCACTCGTTTCAAGTCTTGGTGTTCTTGCCCCAGTCGAGTCAGCTCTTGCTCTAGCCGGGCCACACGCTCTGCAAGCTTGTGGTGTAGCACGGCGAGGTTCTGAAACTCCTGCATGCCGATGTCTTCTCGCGACGGCATGGGCGAACTCCCGACGTCGGCTCGTTGGGCGAGCGCGTTCACCTGCGCCGCAAGCTGGCTCGGATCGGTACCGACGCTGCCGAGCTGCTGCGCTGGACGTGCGCTCGCCATGGGCGATCCTGGGGCTCTGGGCAGACCGCCGAGCGCTCCTCCCGCTGGGGATGCCATAGGCGCAGCAAAGGCCGCTTGGGGGGCTTGAGGTGCCGCTGCAGGGGCGGCAGCCCTCTGTGGTGTACCGCCTTTGCTGAGACCGCCATCTCGCACATGCTTGAACACGTGGAGGGTGATGGCTTTCAGCGTTTCCACCACGCCTTGGCCCGTGACGGCTGACGACATGAACGTCTCAGCTCTTCGATCATTGAGGGCCTGGTCGAGGTCCGCTTTGCCCAGAGTGTCGGGCAGGTCGACCTTGTTGTACTGCAAGACGAGAGGGATCGAGTGGTAGTCGAGGCCGTTGAGCTTCAGGTTCTTCTTGAGATCGAGCAGGCTGTCTTTGTTTTGATCGAGCATGTACCGCTGGCTGTCAGCGACGAAGACCACGCCGTCAGCGCCCTGAAGCACCATCTTGCGAGTCTCTGCGTAGTAAGGCTGACCCGGGACGGTGAAGGTCCGAACCACGAAGTCGAAGCCTGCGATCTTGCCGAGTTTGAGCGGCAAAAAATCGAAATAGATGGTTCGATCTGTCTCGGTGGCGACGGAGACCAGCTCCGACTTCATCTGAGGACGCATGAGCTCGTGAACCTTTTGCAGGTTCGTCGTCTTCCCGCACATGCCGGGTCCGTAATAGACGATCTTCGCAGTGATCTCTCGGCTTGACGGGTTGAAGTAGACCAAGGTCGCTCCTCACCTATGACGTGCTCCCAGACAGCATAGCTGCAAGCCGTCTCCGTTCCCAACTTGCTGATGGCGTCGCGTGTGGGCAGGCCTTTTCCTAGGCCAGGTGATGCAACAGCTCCTTGAAGCGCTGTACCCCCCGCACCATGCGCTCGGGCGGCATGCTCGTGAAGCAGAGGCGCGCGTGGCTCTGGTAGGCGGAGCCAAAGCCCACGCCGGGCGCGAACAGCACCCCTCGTGTGACCGCTTCATCAAGCAGCTCCGCGCAGGTGCGACCCTTGAGAAATGCCGCTAGGTCCACGAACAGGTAGGCGCCTCCCTGCGCGGGGCGAAACACCAAGCCATCGATGCCGTGCAACGCATCGAGCAAGACGCGATGACCGTTCTCGGCCGCCGCACAGCTTACCTGCACGCTCTCTTCCCCGTCCGCCAAGGCGGCAAGCGCTGCACGCTGCACCAACAACGACACATTGTAGACCGAGAGGTTCGCGAGCCTGACCATCGCGTCGCAGATCGGAACCGGGGCCGAGGCGAAGCCGACTCGCAAGCCTGCGAGTCGGTGACTCTTCGGCAGGCGGAAGAGGCGACCAGCGCGTTCCTCCATCCCCGGGAAGGCGGTGAGGGGAGGCGGGCGGTGGTGAAAGCAGAACCGGTCATAGGCTTCGTCGACGAGAGCCAGCAGATTGTGGTCGACACACACACGCGCCAGCTGTGCCAGCTCACGCTCATCGAGCACGACGCCGTCGGGGTTATTCGGCGAGGTGACGTACACCGCTTTGGTGCGGGACGAGAGGTAAGGTCGAATCAAATCGTCGATGCTGATGGGGGCCAGCGCCTCGTTCCGCAGGCGACAGGTAAACGGCACCTCGACGGGTATGGCGCTGGCTGCCGTGATCATTCCATTGATCAGCGGCCAGTGGGGTGAGAGCACCAGAACCTCATCGCCTGGGTCGAGCAGTGCCTGACAAGCCAAGTGAAGCCCGTGCGTTGCACCGTGGGTGACGACGACATTATCGGCGGAGACCGCGGGGCCCGCGTGGGTCAGCTGGTCAGCGATCAGCTCGCGGAGTACCGGGAGTCCTTGCGGGTGCCCATAGCGGTGTACCGAGTGCTCGTCGAGCTCTGCCAGCGCACGCTTCACCGATGGGTCGGGAAGTAGCCAACTCTCACCGATGTGAAAGGGGTAGACCTCCCCTGCGTAGGATTCGAGTCGACGCAGAAGACGCGCGTACAGTGACGGGCGAAGCCCTGCAGTTCGTGTAGCCAGGCGAGGCTCGTACGGGGGTCGGCTCGTATCGCTGTTTGCCATGGAAACGAGTGTACTCAAGTCTGGTGCGCACGCGGTTTGTCAGCGGGATCTTCGTCTTCACGCCCCGATATTGCAGCACTGCCCTCGGAGCAGTCAGCGGGGCAAAGTCGCTTCACGGCGATGTCATTGACCTGTGGACTGCGATGAACCACGACGTGCTCCCACGAGGAGCGGGAATGAGACGACCGAGGCACATCGCGGTGGTGGGCGCAGGGATGACGCTATCTCCCGACTTGGAGGCGTTGGCCGAGCGGGTTGGTGTCGAAGTCGCGCGCGCGGGTTGTACGTTGGTCTGCGGGGGGCTCGGCGGCGTGATGGAGGCTGCTTGTCGAGGTGCGCGCAGCCAAGGCGGACGCACCATCGGGATTCTTCCCGGAGGCGACGCCGAGGAGGCGAACCCCTTCGTCGAGGTGGTCATCACGACGGGGCTGGGCGAGGTACGCAATCTCGTCATTGTGCGTAGTGCCGACGCGGTCATCGCCATCGGAGGCCGGCATGGTACCCTCAGCGAGGTCGCCTTCGCCCTCCTCGAGGGGCGGCCGGTGGTGGGCCTCGGCACTTGGAGGCTCACGGCCCCCGGGCGCCACACGGAGGAGTTTGTTCAAGCGACCGATGCCAAAGACGCCGTTCGCCTTGCGCTGCACGCGTTGAGCGCACGGGGAGGGCGCAGCGGCTAGGGTCGAGGCGTAGCCGCCCACGACCTTCGCGGTGGCGCGCCAGCGTCGTCAGGCTGGTGCGTCTTCGTCGCCGGCTCTGCCCCGCACACCGTTCGCCCCACGGAGTCGCTTCGGACCAAAGAGTCGGAGCAATGCTGGCAGGACAAAGAGGTCCAGCACAAATGCAGACGCGATGGCGAGTGCACCCAGCGCCCCAAACCATCGATTGACGCGGAACGAGCTGAAGGCATTGAGGCCGAAACCAATTCCCAAGATGATCGAAGTGATGAGCAGCGCCCGACCCGTGCGAACCATGGCGTAGGCGATCGCGGAGTCACCGGCCTGTCCAGCGCGTTCGGCTTCGAGGCTGCGGGCGACGAGATGAATCGTGTCATCTACAGCGATGCCGAGGGCGACGGTGAACACCACCGCTGAGGTGGGGTTCATGTCCCAGCCGAGCAGTGCCATGGCGGCGAGGCATGTCACGAGCGGAACCGCATTCGGGATGAGGCACAAAAGCGCGAGACGAAGGTCTTTGAAGAGGAGCGCGAGCATCAGTGTGATGACGAGAAACGCCGCCATGAGGCTCGCGACGAGTTCACCCGAGAGGCGATTGAGACCCCGGTAGGCCACATAGGACATCCCCGCGACGACGGGCTCTACCTCGAGCCCCGCGAAGGCACTTGATGCTTCTTCGCCAAGCCGCACCGCGAAGGATTCGAAGGCTCGTCCGCCGAGGTCGGGCAGCTGAACGAGAATGCGCCCTCGATCGCCGCCCGGTTTCAGCACGAGGGCTGCTGTGGTTTGGTCGGCCGTGAGCAAAAGCACCTGCTCCACGAGGGCGCGGTCGTGAGGGAGCGCTCGGGAGCCGAGCAGGGTCTCGCTCAACCGCTCTACGAGGGCCCCCGGTCCGACGACGGCCCTCACCTCGGGCTGAGCACGGGCCCATCGCTCGACCCGTGCGGCTGCCTGCAGCGCTGCAGGCTCGAAGAGCACACCGTCTTTGGCGCGGAGGTCGAGGTTGAGCGGGATGGTGCCGCCGAGCTCACGGTCGAGGATGTCATTGGCGTGTTGCGTTTCGTGGTTCGGGGCGAGGTTGTCGCGCAAC
>JBMTAX010000057.1:0-10382 GCA_049429145.1 Myxococcota bacterium | reverse complement strand
TACGCAGAGCCACTTCGGGCTCGAGGTTTCACCGAAGCGGGAGACTTGCTGGGGAAGAGTCCGCTGCGACAGCAGGGCAATGACGTCGTGGCGAGGTCTGAGGCCTCAGCCGTGAGTTCGTCCTCGAGGAGGACTGCGACGCGACGGACGATCTGCTCGAGGACGCTGGCAACGTCGTCGTCCGTGAGCTCGTGGAGTGGGTGGAACGTCCCGTCATCATCGAAGACGCCGTCGCCTACCACGACGTGGAAGTGGAGTTGCCCCGTCAAACCGGACAGGCCTCCCCCAAAGGCCAGGACGACGATGACGGCCGCTTCTGCTTGCAGGGGCTTACCATTGATGCGGGCGGTTCGTGTCAATACGCTGCTCCCTGCATCACCGCTTGCCCGCTTGCCCGCTTCCCCGCTCACTGGGACCCATCCACCTAGGGTAGTCTTTCCCTCGACATGGTTGACGAACAAGACCGCGACCACTCCGATCGTCGACACCACAGGGTCTCTGTGCCCCTGCTCGTGCAATATCGCTTTGACGCGAGGGACGAGCTGCACACTGACTACGCCCTTAACGTGAGCCAGAGTGGATTGTTCGTGGCGACCCTCACCGACCGTCCCGCGGGAACGCGCGTCTATGTGCAGCTCACCACCCGGGACGGCGCCCACTTCCTGCAAGGGGAGGGGAAGGTGGTCCGGAGCGCCCAGGGCGGCTGTGCCATCGAACTGTCTGGTTTCGACGACGAGGCCCGCGCCATCCTCGATGAGTTGGTGCGCGAGGCATTGGCTGAGCGGGATAGACCGTCGTCACGCACGTCGAACCGGGGACGGCGCTAGCTTGACCCTTGGCGGGTATCGTCGTTACCGTCCCTTCCTGCCTCCGCTGCTGCGGACAAGAGGAGTCCCATGTCGCTCGCCTCTGGGGGAAAGCCCGCGATTGCACTCTTGCGTGATGTCCCCGTGTTCGCCGGGCTCGATGACGACGACCTCAACCGGCTCGCCTTGCTTCTCACCGAGAAGCACTACCCTCGTGATGCTGTCGTGGTGTCGGCTCTCGATCCCGGCGATGCGCTCTACATCATCGTCGATGGTGATGCGAAAGTGTCGTTATGGAGCGACAACGGACGCGAGGTTATTCTTTCGACCCTGACCTCGGGTGCCTTCTTTGGTGAGATGTCTCTCATCGATGGCGAAGCACGCTCCGCCAATGTGACCGTGACCCGCGACGCACACATGCTGCGCTTGTCGCGTAAAGACTTCTTTAGCGTTCTTCAGCGCTACCCTTCGATCACCATCAACGTCATGACGGAGATGTGCGTGCGCCTTCGGCGCGCCGATGAAAGCATCGGCAACCTCGCGCTCCTCGACGTGTACGGCCGCGTCGCCCGCTTCCTCATGGAGCGGGCCGAGGAGGAGGGTGATGATGTCGAGGAGGGCATCTTCATCCGCAAGATGCCAACGCAACAGCACATCGCCTCACGAATCGGGACCAGCCGTGAGACCGTGAGCCGCGCCTTGAGCGAGTTCCAACGACGAGGCTACATCGAGCAACGAGGGCGAGGGTTGCTCGTGCGTGAGGGGCTCGACGTCAAGGTCGTCAGCAAAGGACGCTGATGGCGGCAGGTGCACGTCGATGTGCGCTTCCCACCGACGGACCGTCCGGCCCGCCCGTGCCCGCCGCCGTCAGTCGCGGCTAGGACCGCGCGCTTCCGTGGGTCAGAAGGCTCTCAAGTTCTTCGAGCGCAAGCCGCATCGCTTTGCCTCGGTGACTGATGCGATGCTTCTCATCGCTCGACAGTTCCGCCATCCGCCGACCAGGGTGCTCGTCAGGCACGAAGAGTGGATCGTATCCGAACCCGCCCGCCCCCTGCAGGTCGGTGGCGATGTGTCCCTCGACGGTCCCGAAGGCCTCGGCGCTACGCTCGTCGCTGATTCGAACGTAGATGGCACAACAGAATCGGGCGGACCGACGGTCTACACTCACACCTGCGAGCTGCTGCAGCAGGAGGACGTTGTTCGCCTCGTCGCCGGCCTCGAGCCCATGATCTGCAGCGAAGCGAGCGCTCCGCACGCCAGGGCGTCCGTCGAGGGCATCGACCATCAGCCCACTGTCATCGGCCAACACCGCCACGACGTCGTGGAGGCGGCCGCGCTGTGCCAGGGCTTTGTACACCGCATCCGCTTTGCGCCGGGCGTTTCCCGCGAAAGTGTCTGCATCCTCGATGATTTCCAGGTCCCCGAGGCCGTCGTCTGCCAATGTGCGGACGACGAACCGACCCGCCACGAGCTCAGCGAGCTCTCGCCGTTTTTTCTCGTTCTGCGTCGCGAGTACAATGGCACGGAGGGCATCAGCCATGGAGCGCCTGCGCTATCGCCGCCTGTTGCAGGCGACAGAGAGCCGCGATCGCCTCCATGCCCTGGTCAACCAGCCGATCGAGCTGGGCGCGGCTCATGGCGTCGCCTTCCGCGGTGCCTTGGACCTCGATCAAGAGGCCATCCTGGCGTGCGACGAGGTTGAGATCGGTGTCTGCCCGCGCGTCTTCTTCGTAGCAGAGGTCCGTGAACACCTCGCCCTTCACGAGACCGAGGGAAACTGCCGCCACCTGCGCCGTGAGGACCTTCTCCACGGGACACTTCAACAGCTTGCGGGCGCGCAGGTCCTCGAGGCACAAGCGCAACGCGACCCACGCTCCGGTGATCGCTGCGGTGCGGGTTCCCCCGTCGGCCTGCAGAACGTCGCAGTCCACGTGAAGGGTGATGGGGCCGAGGTCATCGAGACGCACCACGTTGCGGAGGGCCCGGCCGATGAGCCTCTGGATCTCGACGCTGCGGCCATCGGGACGACCGGTGCTGATGTCCCGCCGACGTCGCTCATGGGTGGAGGCTGGCAGCATCGCGTACTCCGCCGTCAACCACCCCCCTCCCGAGGACACGCGGTGAGGGGGAACCCGCTCTTCATGGGTGGCGGTGACGAGTACCCGGGTCCGTCCAAACGACACCAAAACGCTGCCACGGTGGTGCTCAAGAAAGCCCGTCTGAAACTGAACGGGACGAAGTTCGGTGGATTGCCTGCCGTCGACTCGCATCCCGCGCTTCTTCCAGAGCAGGGGGAGTCGAGCAAGTCGGGCTCGCCGTCTTTCCTGGGTGAGGCTTTTTTACCTCAAACATGGTGATAGGACTCTTTTTGCGTGTACACGTCTATTCCCGGGGAGATAGCAGCACTGAACTGAGATATATGAGGTATCTTTACCTCGTTTTTCGCGCTCGCCTAAGCCCGGCGATGATAAAAAACCATATGATTCAAAGTCTTATCGCTTTCCCTGGAATTGGCGCACCTCCTGCTCTCCTCCACCCGTTCCGTCAGGATGCGACCGACCCCCCCTGGACGCTCCGACGGAACGCCTGAGCCTCGTGGAACTCACCCCCCCGTGTTCCACGAGGTTCTTTTTTGGCTTTGCTTCAGCCCGGGGTCGCCCAGCGGCCGATAAGGTCAACGACCTTTTCGAAGCCCGGTACGTCGAGCAGCCCTCGGTGGCTCGCGAGCTGGGCACGCACCCTGTGGTGCTCCCGCATGGCCCGCTGCCCCGCGGCGGCGAGGTCGATGCCCAGCACTCGCGCTGGCTCATACCCGTCCTTGACCATCCCAAGACCCAGGGCGAGCCACTTGAGTTGCTTGTAGAGGAGCCGCGCGGCATCCGGGGTGCTCAACTTCTCCAGCAGACTCGGCACATACAACACTCCGATGGCGACATGTTTCACCTCGTCGCGCTGGATGTATTCGAGAACCTGACGGGTGAGGGGGTCGTGCACACTCTCTCGGATGGCGTGAAAGCTATGGTTCGCGATCACCTCGATGAAGAGGTGCATGCCCACCATCTTGAAGACGGGTTCCTCGGTGTCGAGCAGGTCGCTGAGAAGTTGCCGCGCGAAGAATGATGGCGGGTAGACCCGATCGAGTTTGGTGAGCAGGCGCTGAAGAGCTGCGACGTGACGAGCCTCTTCCATCACTTGACATGCCAAGGCGCTGCGAGCCTCTTCGTCCTTGACGCTGCCGACGAGTTGCCCGGCCAGCGCCAGAGCCGCGCGCTCCCCGTAGTAGGTGATCGACAACACCCGCGCGAGGGCCTCTCGTTTGGCAGGCGGTAGTTCAATCTCTCTCTCCCACTGTATCGCTGTGGACTCGTTCCAGAAGTCACGTTTCGACTTCTCGTAGAGGTTCACCAGCTTGGGGAAGCGGTCAGGAGCGCGCTCGGTGAAAATCCCATATCGGTCAGCCATCACACTCCTGTGATGCCACACTACCGCACGGGGGAGCGCGCCGTCAGCCCCCGCCCACTTTCAGGGAATCCCTCGCGGCGTCAGCGGGGCGGCCCCACCGCAGGGGTGACATCGAGTCAGAGCCAGGGGGACCACCGACGGACTTGCGCTCGCCCGTAGTCCCCTGACCTCGGCATTACGGGAGCGGGTCGACTCGCACGACGGCAGTGCCACTCCCGAGTACCGCGAGGAATACGGGGGCTTCGGCCTCTTCGTAGTCCCTTGTCGCGACGACGGTGGTTCCGACCCCCGACGGAAGTGTAGGCAGAGCAAAGCGGAGGTCGTCGCTGTTGCCGGGCACGCCATCGAGGTCGAGCACCACGGTGTAGGCGGCGCTCGGCAGCGTCACCTGCTCGCTGAAATCGCCGTAACGCAGCGCCGTGAGCAACGGACTGTCGAGTGTCGACGCCTCGTACACGTCGACGCTCCCGATGCCGGCGGCGCCATGGACGATTCGCACCGCGCTCTCCGTCCCGGAAAGACTCGGAGGGTCGTCAGAGATGATGAGGCCTCGAACACTCGTCGGCTCCGTCTGCCCAATCGCGATCGCCGTGTAGGAAGAGCCCGACTCCAGAGCTGGGGAGAGGCTGAGCAGCGACTCCGCTCGTCCCCCGCCGGTCGCAACGATGTCATAGGAGCGCGCACCGGCGAGCTGGCTCGCATAGGGCGTGACCTCGCCAAAGCTCAGCCCAGTGAAGGCCGGCGAAGAGTCTTGGTCCACGAAAACGTCCACAGAGCCGAGGTCGGCCATGTGCAATACGCGCAGCTCCGCCCTCTCGAGGTCACTCGGCAGGATGGTGTCTTCCCTGAGCCTCGTGGAGCTGGGTTGAATGAGCAGGGTGAGGTCACCGGATTCATTGCGAGTGACGAAGAGGTGAACGAGGGTGCCCCCGCCGAATTCCGGTAGAGTGAAGAGCGCGTTGGGTCGGCCATCGCCGTTCACATCGATGCCCAGCTGAATTTGCTGTGCGCTCAGGTCTACCGGCCCTTGGGCTTCCCCGAACCCAATCTCTTCGGCAACGCGCACCGGTGCACTCGCTATTGCGGTCGGGAGTGCCCAGAAATCGACGCGCCCTACGCCAGTGGCGATATGCACCGCTCGGATGCGTATCGCGTCCTCCTCGAGACCAGTCGTGTCATCGGAAAGGAGTCCGCCTCCGGTAGAGCCATCGGCCTTGCTGTATGCGTAGGCAGTTTGCAGGCTGCCGGGCTCAAGGCGAACGGCCTGCTGCCACAGAAGAGCGGTATCCCGCGCAGCACCCGTCGACGTGAGGGCCAAGTCGGTCTGGCCCGGGGAAAAGAGTACGTAGCGAGAACTCTCCCCGAAGCTGAGGTCGGAGACCGCAGGTGCAGGTTGCTGACCTACGAAGACATCGACCGCACCCGCTGTTGGCGCGGCATGTACAAAACGAAGGGCCGGCGGTGATGCGGCGTCGATGCGTGTGGTGTCATCGCCAGCCCCTTGTACCAATAGGTACACGCTGCCTGCGGGATCTTCTGCTGCGAATAGGTGCAGGAGCTCGTTGTCCGTGCCCGTATCCACATTGAAATAGAGCTCGATGCTCTCTGGGGCTCCCTGTCCGATCACGTCGATCCCGAGGTTGTACCGACCCGAGGGGACGTCAATCGCGTCACCGATTTCACCGAGCTCGACCTCATCATACAGCGCTACCGCAGCGCCACCGTCGAGAGTAGGGGTCAGGTCCACGATACGTACCGCTCCGACATTGGTCGCAACATGCACGAACCGCAGACGAACCTTGCCTTCGTCGATGTCGGCTCGGTCTTCGATAATGCGACCTGCCGAAAGTGCGGGACCGTCGAAGGCGAACACCGTGCTCTCGCTGTTCGCAGCAACGTCGACATCGCTGATCGTCAACGCAGCTTCTTCACGGGACGATCCTGCCGCGGTGAGGAAAAAGCTGTAGCGACCCGGTGCGGTCTCGATAGCCACAGAGCTCTCGCCATAGACGAGATCTTCCACGAAAGTGTCGTCACTGGTCAGCACGTCGATGGCACCGGTGCTCTGCGAGAGGTGCAGGATACGCAAACGAGCCCCGTCCTCGATGCCTGCGTCGACAGCGCCACCATCACCATTGGTGGTTGTGCTCGTCGGACAACCAGTCAGCAGGGGCGCGCACATGGCTGCACACGTTCCGGTCCATCGAAACCGTCTCTTGGTCATAAGTCCTCCCTCCCACGCCGCCATGGCGCTGGGTGTGGTCTCCGCCAAGCACTCCCGGTGCCAGCCGCCCTGACGCAATCTGCGCGCCGTTCTCTTCGCTTCAACCCAGACCCTCTGCACGCATGCTGCGCTGGGTTTGCAGGGGGAAAACGGTATGCGATGCATCGGTGATGCAGAGGTCACGCGCAGGGCAAACCCTCGACTCGTCCCGCTTGGTCGAGCAGAGCGCGTGGGCGATCGTAAACTTGCTGCAGGGCATTTTTCTCGGGGTGTGGTCGATTTTGCTCATCACCCTCGCGCTCGTCGCGCTGGCGGTGACGATGCGAACGAAGATCCCGCTGTGGCTGGCGAAACACGGGTGGGCGCCGCTGTTGCTGCGCGTCGCCGGCGTTCGCCTCGAGGTCAGGGGAATCGAGCAGCTACACGGTCATCGACGCCTGATGTTTATGGCGAATCACCAATCCATGATCGACATCGCTGTCGCATTCGCGGCCTTACCGTCGGGCCTTCGCTTCGTTGCCAAGCGCGACTTGCTCTTCGTGCCCTTCCTCGGCTGGTATATGTGGGCCATGGGCATGGTTTTCGTGGAGCGACAAAACCGACGGAGAGCCATCGCCGTGCTCGAACGAGCCTCGAGCTCATTCGGGGAGGACGCCCTCGTGATGGCCTTTCCCGAGGGCACCCGCGCACGAGGGGGCGAAGTGCTTCCCTTCAAAAAGGGCCTATTTCGACTCGCCATCGCGGCCCGCCTTCCCGTCGTGCCGGTGGCCATTCGTGGCGCAGATCGGGTGCTGCCGTCAGATGGTTTCCATGTGCGTCCCGGCGTCATTCGCATCAATATCGGTGAGCCCATTGCGACGACGTCCCTGGGTATCAGCGACCATGAAGCCCTCCTGGAGAAGACCCGGGCCGCCGTGTTGCATCTTTACGAAAACGCATCGAGCTAAGGAGCGGTTCCCTTCGGCAGCGCCATAGAGAACCGCTCCATGGATATCCCTGAGCAGAGCGCTCAAGGTCACGCGAACTCTTCATCAACCTGTGATTCCCTGGGGGGCACCGCCGACATGCGTAGGGCCGGTGCAAATTGCTGTGGTACGAAATCCAGGAACTTGCGAGCAGTCTCCAGCAGCCCTTTGCCTTCCACGGCCGACAATTCTGCGAAGTTCTGTCCGATGGATTCAAGCAGCCGCTCATCGCAGGCACGTTGTAGCGTCTCGACGAGATGAGGGCTGAATGCCTGCGCCTGACGTACGGCGGCATCCACGCGTGACTGCAACGAACGCTCAGCTAACTCTTGTAACTCTCGCCGGCGAAGCAACTCGAGGTCTTGCTGGGCGCGCTGGGTCGACATCCGCTGTCGCTCGATTTCATCGCGCAAGGCCACGTCATGCAGCTCCCTCTGTCGCTCTTGCTCTGTGAGCGCGCGCAGGTGTGCTTCTTCATCGAGGGCACATTGACGCTCCCGCGCGTCACGAATCGACTTGAGTTCGAGCTGCAGCAACGAGGATTCATGCTGCTCTTTCGCGAGCTTTCGGGACAGCTCTTCGAGGCGGCCCTCGCTCAAGACCGAAGACGTCCGCATGGCCACTTGGATCTCACGCGCGATACTATTGGCCTGGGCTTTCTTGAGAAGCTCTTCGACATGCTCGTCGATGACCTCCAGCTCCACCACATCGACCTCGTGCACCCGCATGGAATTCTCCGTGAAAAAAAGCCCCGGGCGCTCGGTTCCATCGGGCTTGATCCCAAGAACTGCCTCCCTCACGACCTCCGTCACAGAGGCTCTGAGCTCTTGCACCGTCAATCGGCGCGCGTGGCTCTGAATGAGCGAGTTCGCATGGTCGCACAATAGCTGCACATAGTCGTCGACGGAAAACCAGCGCGAGGGGTCCTCTCCCTCGAAGGTGACACGGTACCTGACCCCTACCTCGACCTCGACGAGAACGGCCGTAGTGACCCGAACTCGATCAGATACCTTGTTTCCTGCGAGTTTGAGGAACACGGTTTCGAGTTGTCGATCTCGTTGCTTCGGTGTGCCGCGGGAGAGTTCAAGCGCTTCAAGGTTCTCGTCATATTCGAGCAGAACGGTCGCCGGCCCCTGCACGACCCGCCTCCCGCCAAGCGGGTCGACAACCTGGATGGCATAGCCCGACCATACCTTGACCTTGACCGCCCCTTCGAGGTGATTGTTCAGCGTGATGACACGAGGGGGAGCGAATCTTTCTGAACGCGACAGACGAACATCATCTGTACCAGGCTCACCTCCCGGAGATCGTCGGTGGTGAGCGGGCTTGCCTTCCTCAGCATCGCGCAGGTCGGTGGCGACGGGGGATTGGCCATGTACGCCCTCCCGCAGCGCGCGATTGTGGGCGGCGACGACGCTGTTGCCGGGGTAGAGCAGAGAACAGTCGCGCTCGCTCAGCACGCGCCTCGTCAGTACCTGTCGTCGAGGGTCTGGAAGAAACATCGCTGGCCCGCGTACCAGAGATACTTCACCGCTCTCCCGATCGAGCACGTAACGACCCTCACCCTTGGGGATGGCGATCGCGTGATGAAGCACCGTGTCCCCGTACCGAATCACGGCGTGCTCTTCCCGCGGGAAGTAGATGCGTTGGTTCCCTCGCAGGAAGAGTTCTTCGCCTTCCTGATGAGCTACCCTGTCCTCGTCAACATACGGGGCGATCACTTTGATGTATAATCCCGACGTATCACTGAGCTCGATGCCACGCTGCCGAGCGGAGCCGTCGTGCTCGAGGAACCGTTGGTTTGGTAGGGGGAACACCACGGCCTCTCCACGTACGTAGGTTCTTCGACCGTCGTCTCCCTCGAGCACACAGTATTCGAGGCGTGTCAGCGTCACCGCGTCACGAACCATCTGGCCTCGTTCATCCGCAACAACTTCCACACCCGTGGGAGGCATGTAGAAGCTCACGTCGGTGCCGCGGATGACTCGCTGCTCACCGGCAACGAAGCGAGGCGCTAGGTGATCGTCAACGTCTGCTGAAAGTCCCAAGGCATCTCGCCACCGCTCCTGCGCTCGGACCGCATCGTAGACCCGCACGACCAAGTATTGATTTGCCTTCAGTCGATGCCCTTCGAAAACACGCGCCATTTGCCCCGGCCACAACGGGAACGAAACCGGCCCCTGCAGAATCACTTTCTGCCCGACGTTGATGTCCAACATCGCGTTGGCGCTGCCGGCCTTTGGAATGACGCCGTCTTTCGCCGGATTCTTCAGTACGACGTACCAGTTGGCGGGCGCAGTTGCGAACAACATGACCGCGTATTTCATCTCGACGGAGCGAAAGCGCTTTTCGATGTCATCGAAGATCACGAGTTCATCGGTCTGCGCGAGGCTTGTCTTGTTAGGGCCCACGTAACAGTTGATGTGTCCCTTCGTGGTGTCGAGCACATAGGCATATTCGTTCGGAGCCAAGACGAGCTCTCGTTCCCGCGGGCGGCGTGCTTCCTCCATGGCGTGTACCTCCTGTGGCAGCCCACGCTGCACATTCGGCACCAAATCGTTTTGCCCGCTGTGCAGGCAGCATGGGGGCGAAGCGACCTGCTGCGGGTGCTCCAAAACGGCCTGGGTCTGGGCTGCCCCTGCTTCAGAATGGAGCAGAGTTTCGCAGCACGACCGGTCTCCGGCATCGGATTTCTCCGCCCATGTCCGCGCGCGTCAGCTCCGCGGCTCCCCGCTGTCCCTCTAGCTGAGACAGGCGCCGGCAGTTGGCTTTACTGGGACAGAGGATTCGCATTACCGTGTCTCCAGGAAGTTCAGGTCTCTCCGCAGGGTGCCTTCGTGACCCTCTGTCACTTGTCCTCCGGAGATCGCCGTGTGAGGTCTGCATGAGACGGATTCACCTGGTTGGGATGACGTTGTTGGCGCT
>JBMTAX010000056.1:0-10543 GCA_049429145.1 Myxococcota bacterium | reverse complement strand
GGTTCAAAGCCGGAAGTTATTGCCGGGTTTCACCAATGCCGCCCGTCCTACCCCCATAAAATGGGGCGCACACTGCATGAATACCCAGCAAATCATCAATTCCCAGATAATGAAAACCAGCAAGAGAGAAGTCATCTGAGACCTGAGCGATGCAGCCTTCCGGCGACAAACCATTCGACCAGGTGATGCGAAGTCGCTCACCCGGCGAGGCAGAGTAGGGAAAGGCTCTGCCGCTGGGCTCAGTGAGATACCCGCTGCGACGATTTGCTGCCGGTGGGGCGCGAGTCACCACACCACGCCCCCTGCCTCCGTCCCTACTGAGACTGTCACCCCGCAGGTCTAACGGAACATGCTCGGGATAGCTTCGCCGAGCACCGATGGTTCCCCGGTGTTCGCGAGAGAGCTCCCCTGCTGTGCGCTCGACGAAGAAGTCCGCTCTGTCGCGTTCTCGTGCCCTGCCGCCTGCGAGCCACCACCACAACCGCCCCAAGGAACCCAAGGAAGACGATGAACGGACCTGTCGCACGCAGATGGCCGCCGATGCGATGATACGGAAGGCTGCACGCCAATCATAAAGACAGCTTGGCCCGCCTGAGGAGGGCCTCGGTACACGACGAGAAGTCATTCTTGCGTGTGACAGACGCGCGGCAGAATCACCTTTCTCGGTCGAGCTGCAGCAGTACTTAGGCGCATTGCACGGCGCCCTTGAGCGACGCGAGAGCATCATCAGCAGTCGGTCGACGTGCGGGTTCGAAGGAAAGGCAATCGAGTACCAGCCTATCGAGCGCCGCGTCGCCACACGCTCCATTCGCGGGAGCGACCTTGGGTCTTGTCTGCCCCACCACAGGCGCACCGAATGGGTGACGTTCATGGAGCAACTCGAACGCGAGCACCCCGAAGCTAAACATATCTGCGACGAAGAGGGAGGCGCCCGGGTTCAACAACTCTGGGGCGAGATAGAGGGGGGTTCCGGCGATGGCTCCCGCTTGGGTCACAGCAAGGTCGGCGGTGGTTCTCTCCCAGGCCACTCGTGCCTCCCCGGTCAGTGGCGTCTCTCTTTTTGACTCGGTTATCGCGGTCGCCTCCATGATCGTCGTCGTGGGGGACGGAACTTCTCGAGCCGAGCTGTCGCGGGGATCCTCCCTTGCCGGGGCGAGAGGCTCTGGGACTGAGTGCATGGTCGTGGCATCGTCATCGATGGGTTTCGACGGATTCCTTTCGACAGGCTGCGCCGCGGTTGTGGACTCGTCGAGCAATGCCTCGGGGGCAGGAGAAGAGGACACCGCGCGTGAAATTCCGAAATCTGCGAGCTTGGCAACAAGTCCTGGCCCCACCTGCGCGAGCAAAATATTCTGCGGCTTGAGATCACGATGGGCAATGCCTTGCGCGTGCAATGCACTCAGTCCTCGCAAGACCTGCGTCAGGATTTCCCGCTTTTGGGAGAGGTCGGCTTGCGTACCGCTGAGGCGCCATGCCTTGAGGTCCATCCCTTTGACGAACTCGAGTACGAGATAGACGACACCCCCTTGAATGGCATCCACATCGGCGACCTGCACCACATTCGGATGCCTTACGCGACTCAGGAGATGGGCTTCGCGCAGGAGACGGGCGCGCACTTCAGCGTGAGCGGAAAAAGTGGTCTTGAGCGCCCAACGTGTGTTGTCGGTGATGCGCTCCACCTCGAAGACCTCTCCCATGGCCCCTTTCCCCAGCGGGCTGATGATCCGATAGCGGTCATCGAGAATGAGGCCCGGAGTAAATACGACTGGCGTCGGGCCCGACACATCGGCAGTGCTCATCGTCGAGAAGAGCTGGGCTGAGCGCCGCGAGATCTGATGACGCAGCTCTTGATTGGCCTGTTCTGCAGCCTTGAGGTGCTGATGCTGCGTGAGGAATGCGCCCAGCTGATTGGCGACTCGCTCGATGACGTCGGGAATCTGCTCGTACCCGGGGAAACCTTGAGCGCCGGCTACCTCGATGATCCCCATGACGCCCCCAGGCCCGCGCACAGGCACCGCACAGACCGTGCGAAGGCCGAGTCTCTGAGCCACCTCGGCTCGACGAGAAGGGACCCCGTCATCGACATACTCCCAAATATCCACCTGCAGGCAGGTCTTCTCGGTCGCCCAGGCCACACCCGGAGCCCCAACACCCACGGCCCAGGTCATTCCCCGTCTAAACGAGAGGCCTGCACTTAACTCCAACCATGGCTGCATGTCCTCGCTGAGGGTAAAGCCATAACAATGCTGAAGGCACTCTTCGTGTTCATTCGCCAACCAGAACTGGGCGACAGGTAGGTCGAGAGTCAGTGTCAATGACTCGGTGACCGTGCGGCCAGCCTCTTCGACAGAATCGCAGGAGAGCAGCAGATTCGCCACTCGCCGCAAACAAGCGGAAAACTGCTCGTTCAGCCGCTGTGTGGTGGTGTCTGTCTCGATAGCGACATAACCCGTGAACTCCCCACCGTGACCGAAGGTTGGTTCTGCCTCGACCATCACCCAATACTGTCGCCCATCTTTGGCGTAATTGAGGACTTCTTGCGCAAAGGGTCGATGCGCTTTGATGGCAGCCGCCATCAAAGTTCGCGCGAGAGGATCGGTTGCAGGTCCCTGTAAGATCCGCCCGGGTATCTCCCGTCGTACTTCGTCCAGGGAATAGCCCGTGAGCACAGGGAAAGTGTCATTGACCCATTCGATTCGTCCCTGTGCGTCAGTAACGACGACTGCATTCTTGGTGCGGGTCGCGACAGCCCGCAAAATTTCAAGTTGTCGTGCAATCGCAGCTTCGGCGGCTGGCGCGTTGCTTGGTCCCTGGCCGACCGAGAGTCCCCCCCGCAACGCGCTGCCGATGCGGCCGGCGAGCGGTAGCTCTGCAATCGACGATGCGGCCAGCGCTCGCCCGCGGCGCGCGGCCTCATCTCCGCCCAGGGCATCCATGAGCACGAGATGCGTGAGGCGATACTCCGCCGTCACAGACGTTACGAATTGACGGGCCTGCAGACCCCCAACGAGCGCCGGAGCCGCAACCAAGGCGAAGACCTCCGTGATACGAATGGTGCGAGGAATCGATTCCAAGGAGTCATCAAGCGCCACAACGAGAGTGCACAGCACGAACGCTGACAGATTGAAGACAGAGCGAAGCTGCAAAGGAACTCGATAAATGAAGTTCGCCGAAAGCAAGGAACCGGCGAGCACCACGAAACTACTGCGCTCGACAATTCCCAGTACCGCCATACCTAGCAGCGACGTGAGCAACAGCACGATGTGCGCTCGCAGCGTTCGATTTGGCTCTCCCTGGACCGCGTTTTTATTCGCGAGCAGCCACAAAGCCAAAAGTACGCTTCCTAAGAACACGAGGTGGAGCCACGCCAGGGACTGGTACAGCCAGGAGCCAACGAACTTACCGGACCGAAACCGCTGCACGTCGATGACGCACATGAGCAAGGCCACACAGACCAGCACCGGCGAGAGAGCACGCGCGACGGTGAGGTTCAGTCGCTGGGTCCTCTGTTGCAGCGCGACCCGCTCCGCCTCGACTAATTCACGGAGCAGCTCACTCTCGTAAAGGCGCGAAAACCATCCCATGAGGGGAGCGTACCCCACGTGTGGCCCTCGCCCCAATGCACGGTCCGCCGACCAACCACCAGCACACCCCTTGGGCGATGGTCACCGCCCCGTGGCCATCAGGACGCTGCATGGCGCACTAGAGCAACACGCCAGCGATAGCGCCGGTCAAGAAGCACGCGAGGCTCGCCCCTATCATCGCCCGCAGACCTAATGCAGCGAGGGCAGCGCGGCGCTCGGGTGCGATAACGGCGAGACCGCCAAGCTGGATGCCGATGGAGGCGAAGTTCGAAAAGCCACAAAGAGCATAGGTGGCGATGACAACGCTGCGCGGGTCGTGCAGCTGCCCCGCTTCGAGCGCGCTCGACAGCTGCAGATAGGCGACGAATTCATTGATGACTGTTTTCGTGCCCATCAGGCTGCCGACGAGACCAGCGTCAGCCCAGGGCACGCCGAGGAGAAAGGCGAGGGGGGCAAAGAGTGCACCGAAAAGGCTTTGCAGGCTGAGCGCCTCGAAGAATGCGGCCCCGCCGCTGAGGCCGACCCACGCGCAGAGCACGCCAGGGGACTGCAGCAGCCAGTTCACGAGGGGGATCAGAGCCGTAAAGGCGATGAGCATCGCCCCGACATTCAATGCCAAGGTGAGCCCCTCGCTGGTCCCGCGTGAGGCGGCATCGAGCAGGTTTGCATCAGTACGCTGCACGTGCACGACAGCGCCCTCCCGCGTCGTGGGCACTTCCGTCTCGGGCACCATGATCTTCGCGATCACGAGAGAGGCCGGCGCGCTCATCACGCTGGCGGCAACGAGGTGGCCCGCGATATCGGGAAAGCGTCCCTCCAGCATCCCGACGTACGCGGCCATCACGCCCCCGGCGACGGTGGCAAAGCCCCCGGTCATGAGCGCCATGAGCTCGGAGCGGGTCATCGTCGGTAGGAAAGGGCGCACCAGCAACGGTGACTCCGTTTGCCCGAGGAAGATATTGGCAGCAGCAGCGAGGCTCTCGGCGCCCGAGGTACCCATGGCTCGGCGCATCACGAACCCTAGGACCTGCACGACGCGCTGCAGCACACCGAGGGGGTTGAGCACGGCAGACAACATCGAGAAGAACACGATGGTGGGCAAGACGCTGAAGGCCATCAGCGCCCCCGTCTTCGCGACGAGACCGAGTGCCGCGCCCGTACCATCGGTCACCGGAACGCTCATGCCGGCGAGGTTCCCGAAGAGGAAACGGGCGCCCTCTTGAGAGAAGGAGAGCAGGGTCTTCACGACGCCGTTGGCTGCATCAAACAGCGCCCTGCCCGCTGCGGTTTTCAAGACGAAAACCGCGAAGACGATTTGTAATAGAAAGCCAATAGCAACGGTGCGCCACGGGATCTTGCGTCGGACTTCGGACAGCAAGAGCGCACAGCCGACAAGGAGCAGACAGCCCACGATCCCCATGACGCTCCCCTTGGTTCTCTCTGTCGCGACGCCGGGTCCAGAGGAAACCCGAGTGGGTGACTCAGCTGCGACGAGGGCCGCCGCGGGCACCGGAGGCCCGCTCTCGAGATCGGCCCCGTTCTCGACGGAGCTCGACGTCTCAGGGCCACCATCGACAGCGTGAGAGGGTTTGGACGAAAGCAATCCGCCGACGAAAAACAGCGCGCAGAGGAAGCGCGAATTCACGACACTGCCCCCTCGAGCCGGAGACCAAACAACGACGGTGGCTGCGAGGGCGCATCCTCAAAGCGCACCGCGGCGGCGAGCTTGTGGGCTGCCGCCTCCACACCGCGGTCGGCTGTGTGCATGACGAACAATGATTGGCCCGCTTTTACCTCATCGCCCAACCGCACATGCACCTCGACGCCGACACGCGGATCGATGATGTCCTCTGAGCGTGCTCTCCCACCACCCAGCAGCATCGAGGCGATGCCAACCTGCTCGGTGTCGATGGCGTGGACGTAACCCGAGCGAGCAGCCTTCACCTCGTGGCGCCCTGAGGTCGCAGGCAACAGGTTGCGATCTTCAAGGACGCGGGCGTCACCGCCTTGTGCAGCGATGATGTCCCGCATCTTCTCGAGGGCGCTCCCGTTGTCGAGGACCTCCTCGATACGCCGTCGTCCCTCGTCGAGGTCACTGGCGGCTTTGCCAATGACCAACATCTCCGCACCGAGTTCGACCGTGAGAGTCCTGATGTCGGCGGGTCCTCTGCCCTCGAGTATGTCGAGAGACTCCTGCACCTCGAGTGCATTCCCCACCATGATGCCGAGGGGTTGGTCCATATTGGTGAGACGAGCGACCACGCGTTTGCCCATGCGTGAGCCGATCTCCACCATGGTTCGCGCGAGAGTCTCTGCATCGTGGGGGCTCTTCATGAATGCGCCGGAGCCACACTTGACGTCGAGCACCAAGCCATCGATGCCCTCCGCGAGCTTCTTCGACAGAATAGACGCCGTGATGAGAGGAATGCAGTCCACGGTGGCCGTGACGTCGCGCAGGGCGTACAGCTTTTTGTCCGCGGGGGCCACCTCGCCGGTCTGACCAATGAGGCAGCAGCCCACCTGCTCGACGAGGCGCTTGTACTCTGCCGTGGAAAGGTGCACGCAAAACCCAGGGATGCTCTCGAGCTTATCGAGGGTACCGCCCGTGTGACCTAGACCGCGGCCCGACACCATGGGTACAGGAACACCGCACGCAGCAACTGCTGGCGCCAACGGCAGGCTGATCTTGTCACCGACGCCTCCCGTGGAGTGTTTGTCGACCTTGACCCCTGGTACGTGCGTGAGGTCGACCACATCACCCGAGCGCAGCATCGCATCAGTGAAATGCGACAACTCCACGCTGTCCATGCCGCGGAAGAACACGGCCATGGCGAACGCTGCCATCTGGTAATCGGCGATTTCGCCCGAGGTATATCCGCGGATCAGCGCTTGTACCTCTTCCGCGCCGAGGGCGTTGCCATCTCGCTTCTTCTTGATGAGGTCATAGGCACGCATGAGATTCCTTTCGCGGTCTGCTGTGACAAACACTGCAGAGTAGCATCGACGTCACATCACATTCTGACCAGCGCAAACCCTCTATCGTGGGCGTACCCAGTCACAGGGAAGGAATTTCACTGGCTTCATCGAGAGGACCTTGGCGCTCGAGAGTATGACGAATGGCGTCGAGACGCTTCTCCGGCGCCAGGGGAAGGCCATCGAGAGTCGCAAAGGGCACCTCCAGGCCCTCCTCTTGGTCGAGGGCAGCGGCTACGAGCCTCGCCAGGGTTCCGTGGCGCGCTATGGGATTCCTCGAAGGGTCCGCGCCGAAGACAGCCTGCAAGAGGCGAATGGCATGCTCCCGCTGGGTGAGCTGCGGGGGGGTAATGAAATCCGCCTGCACGAGGGTGTCGAAGGCTCTGAGGATCGACGCTGTCTCCCCCGCGTCTTCGAGCGCAAGGCGCAGCACGACTATGTCCTCGGCTTGCAGGAGCGCGTCCAGAGTCGTCAGGTGCGCCCCGACGTCGGCGTTGTCGAGGAAGACCTCCCCTCGACGGAGTGCGGCTCGGTGAAGGGCGAACGCCACATGCTCAGCGACGGGAGAAGCTTTGAGCGATGCATATTCGCCGAGGTACAGCGCGGCGTGGCTGTAGCCCCGTCCGCCCGGTTGACGCGACTTGTCTCGCAACACCAAGACATCGAACGGACGTAGCGCATCGAGCAGCCCTTCCGCGACGCCGGGCACCGAAGCCAACTTCGTCGTCGTCACACCAGAGCCCACTGACCTATCGAGCACGCGGGCGATGTAGAGATCGAGCGCGGGCGATAGCAGCGCCACCAAGGATCGCGTCATCGCGGCGGCGGCAAAGCGAACCTGGCGTCCCGCCGAGGACTCCGCCAGCACCTCGGCACCGGTAGGACTTGCATCGATACGTGAAAGCAGGAATGCGACCCGGACATCCTGGGCTGCGAGCCGGTCAAGGCGCGATCGATGTCCTTGCAGTGCAAGCAACTGCGCCTTGAGTACCGCTCGACGGTCAGGGTCTCGAAAGGCGCCGACCACGCGGTCGTAACTCTCGGGTTCGATCCCTCGCTCGTCGTCGCCACGGTTGAGAAACTGGGTGATCGCCCATTGGTCATCGAGCAGTCCCATGACGGCGCGGGCGTTGTCCATGCGCACAAGCTCTGCTGTGAGAGCGACGAGGCCCCCGAGGGTGCGGGTTTCCACCGAGAGCAGCGATGCACCACGATATGGCGCGTAGGGGTCAGGCTCGGAAACGTACGGAAGATGGACGCGATACGTTGTCCACAGCTGATACAAGAGCAAATCGTTCTCGAGAAACCACTGCGCCCCCTCAAGAAGCGACGCGCGGTCGAGGTCACTGACCGCCTCGTCCTCGTCACGGGCTTGCTGAAGCATTCGTTGTGTCCGCTCCACCTGCTCCCGCAAGGAGAAGGACGAGCGTATTAGCTCCTCCAGTACCGCAAAGTGAATGTCGGTGGTGGCGTGGGCGGCCTTATCGAGTTGCCCCCGGCGGGCGGCGCTGCGTGCGGAGAGGATGCTCACCCCCTCGGGCCTTTCGACGAAGGCGGGCCCAGCAGTGCCGGGCGGAAGTTGTGCTCCAAAGCCCGCGCAGCCACCGGCGAGCAGAGGGACAGCGATCGAGACCCCTTGAAGCCACTTCGATGACGTCAAGAAGCGTGGGCGTGAGTGGGCGACGTTCAATACCACCATGGGGAGCAAGGTCTCGCTCTTGGCGGCGCGGTATGCGCCGAAAGCACAAGATTCTTGCCACACTGCGAAGCCGTCAAGCCTCGTGTGAGCTGTGCGACGTGGAGGTCACGACGAAGGGAGAGAACAATGAGCACACGTTCCTTGCAGCCCCAAGAGCTCCCTGCGAGGCCCACGACGCGTATCGCTCAGGGGCGGTGTGTCGGCACCTGGGACAGAGGTCCCGGGGACGACGCAGAGGCGTGACGCCTAGGACGAAGTCGCCCAGGTGGGCGAACCGCGGCACGGCCGGCTTTTTCATGGGGCCCCGAGAACCTGTCTCCTGAACCAGAAGGCGACCTACCTCACCACCGTGGCCTTTCGATGCACGACGAACAAGACTATCCACACCCTCGCCCAAGGGCAGAGCACGGGCGAGATTACGGAGATTCCGAGGAGGGTCCCTCAGGCAGCCCATAGGGATCGGTCGTTACTCATGATGAGATGTAGGCACCTACCAGAGAGCGTAGCGGGCCCGTACAGCAGCAGGAAGGGCCTGCTCTCGAGGCGGTTCTTCACTGGGTCGCCGAAAATGCACTGTGTGTAGAGTCTCTCGAGGAGAGGAACCAGCTCACATGCAGGAAAGCGTGTGTGGCGAGGCTCCATCGAGGATGGCTCGTTTGACGGTTACCGTTCCACCCATGGACTTGGCACGAGAGCGAAGACGTGAGCACGTACGCCGAACGCCTCGGGAACGGCTCTCTGAAGGACGACCTCGCCCGCGGTCAAAGCGATGAGCGGCGGCAGGAGCACGACGAGCGCAATCGGACAACGACGCAGAAGGTGGGATGCTCCGGGGCGAAACCTGTGAATCGCGTGAACGACATGGGCTCACACTGCGGGACTTTTCAGCCTGAGCGGTGGCGGCGCGGCGGACGATCCCCTTGGGCCTGCTGCCTTCCCCTCCCTGGGACCTCGAGCCGTGGCCGGTTCAGCGCACTCTGAACCTCGACGTGATCATCGTCAATGCATAGGTCGTTGGCTACCAGCGCGTTGTCACCGGCCTGACAGTGAATCGCGATTTCCCCCGTGAGAAGGGCACACGGCGACGAGAACCAGGCGATGAGAACCACGCGTCGGAGTCAGCCGTAGAACTGTTCGCGCCCTCCCCTCATCACCATGAGGACGTCGCCACTTGGAACAATCACCGTGTACCTGCACGCCACCCAAAAGGAGGGTCAAGCCAAGTCGCATGTCAGCGGGAGCTGCACATGGCAGGGGAGGAGCCAGTCATTCTATCCATTCAACTGAAGCGGTCCCCGAGCTCAGCCGAAGAATGCTGCAACGTCTTCGAATGTCAGTTTCGTCCAAAATCGCATGATTGAGATATTTTTGATACCCGGCACGGGGAAATGACCGCCACGACGACACCACGCCCAGAAGACCGTGACGACGACATGACCATCGCCCGTACGTCCACTTTCAATGCGCGCAAACAAAGTGATACGCAGGAATCGGTGGCGTGCGCCACCCGAGTTATCCCCTGCACTTCGTGAGGAAAGCTCGGTCTTGACAAAAACCGCACCTTCTCCGCGTTGTCTTGTGCCGTTCCAGAGATGTAGCCACATCCGGCTCGGTACCCGCTCACGCAGGAGCGTTCGGCGAGGGTAATCGCCGCTGCAACAGCTACCGGAGCATATCGCGTCGGCAACTCCACCGTGCTGGGGTCCCGCCCCCGGGTGAGGGGCTATTCACACGGGCAGGGACGAGCCGTCGTCAGGCAGCGTCATCCGATACGGCAGCGGGGTCCATCCAAAAAGGCTCCCAGTGATGCCCGTCGGGGTCGTAAAAGCTCCATCCAAACATGAACCCGAGATCTTGAGGAGGCATCGCAGCCTTCCCACCGTTGCGGAGAGCGAGATCGACCATTTGCTCCACCTCTGCACGGCTTTCGCAGGAAAGGGCGAGGAATGCTTCGGTGTGCGTTGCCGTAGGGCACGGCTGCCGAGTGGTGAAGGTTTTGAATCGCTCCTCAACGAGGAGCATCGCATAGATTTCCTCGCTGATAACCATACAGGTGGCACTCTCATCGGTGAACTTCGCATTGAATGTGAACCCGAGTGCAGTGAAGAAGGCGACAGACCGCTGCAGGTCAGCCACATGGAGGTTCACGAAGATCTTTCGAGGCATGACTTTCTCCGATTCAAACACACAATGCAGGAGGCCCGTGGTCACGGCAGGCAGAATGACAATATGTGGCAGTTCGTACCATGATCGACCTGTGGTCTTTGTCTTTGAGGGAGCCGACTTC
>JBMTAX010000055.1:0-10567 GCA_049429145.1 Myxococcota bacterium | reverse complement strand
CACTCGGCGACGGCAGTCGCGACGAAGCAACACTTGAGACGAACGAGGGAAGGCGTATCGCTGGTCGCGCAGACCACGACGCTCCGGGCGAGCCCTTCTTCGCCCAAAGAGTCATGGATGAACTCAAGCACTTCGCGACCACGTTCACCTACGAGACAGACGACGACGATTTCGGCAGAGCACTGCCGGGCGATCTGCCCCATCAGCGTCGACTTACCGACACCAGAACCTGCGAATAGACCCACGCGCTGGCCACGGCCAACGGTGAGCAGGCCATCCCAGGCTCGCACGCCGAAAGAGATCACACGGTCGACGGGCTGGCGCGTGTAGGGGTCAGGGCATTCCCGCTCGACGGCCCACTCCTCGAGGCCCTCCACGTCGTCGAGACTGCCGAGGCCATCGATGGGGTCACCGACCCCAGAGAGCGTACGACCGAGCAACCCATAGCCGCAGCGAATGGAGAAGGGTTTCCCTGTCGGGATGACCTCAGAGTCTGGGCCGATGCCCCGTGCCTCACCGAGGGGCATCAAGAAGACAGCGCCGTCCTTGAAGCCGACTACCTCTGTCCTCAGCGGCGGGTTGCCGTCGTCTTTCGGCGCTGTCACGTAACACATCTCGCCGATGCGCACCCCGGGCACGGCGGCCTTGATGATGAGGCCCGTGACCTCGGTAACCCTGCCGCGCACGCGAAAGGGCTGGGCCTCGCGAAGCACCTCGAGCTTCTGGCGCAGGTCGATGACCTTGCCCACGACGTCAACTTCCGGCGTGCTGGTCTCCCCCACCAAGTTACGCTCGAGGGCAGAGTTCATAGTGCTCCTGTTTGTCCCATGGTGCGGAGACACGACGTGGAACCTGAGTCAGGTGCCGGTCAGCTCCTGCAGGCGGCGTTTGACGACGTCACGGTCTTGAGCACCCGGACTACGTCGAAGGTATTCTTGGTAGAACTTGGTTGCCTTTCGCTCGTTCCCGAGCTTCTCGTAAGACTGACCAAGACCCCGGTAGACCGAAGCACGCTCGGGCGCCGCAGCCCGTGCTTCTTCGAGGAATTTCACCGCGGCAGCTGCGTTGCCAGTGAAGAGAGCCTGGGTGGCTTGACGCTCGAGCTGCTCCGCAGCGGCGAGGTCACCGGCCGCACCAACGCGTGGCCCAGGGCGGGCTTGAGCGCGCTTCGGGGAGCGTCGCGCGGCCGCGCGGACAGCGACTTCGGCGGGTGAATCCTGGTCCTCCGCCTGGTACCGCTCCTCGAGGCCCTGGGCACGCGCAGGGTCGTGGCGTCGCAACGCTGCGAGGGCGCGGGCTCTGTCGGGGAAGCGGTCCTCGTTGTGTGCGGACTCGGCCTCACCCTCGTAGAATTCGATGAGTTGCTTGCGAGCGGTCTCCTCAATGACCTTCGCCTCTCCCGCACTCGGCCCTGCGGCAAGACGACCAGCGATCTCCAGCGCGTCCTCAAATGCACCGTTTTCGAGGTGAGTGCGGGCAGTGGCGATGGAAGCAGTGGCCGCCAAGGCTTCTTCAGCCTTCGCGACCAAAGTTTCTGCGGGAGCACCTGCGCCGAGCTCAATGGCCTCTTGGGCCGCGCGACGCGCCAACTCGATCTGCCCCTGCTCGAGGTAGCTCGTGGCCTCCGCGAGACGGGCAGCGGCCACCTCGGTCCGTCGCGGAGAGTCCCCGATCGGGCTCCGCGTGGCGGGCGCATCCGCCGTCGACTCGGGCGGCGATGTAGTTGGCTGCCGTACGAGGAGCATGATCACGATGATCACCAGCAACACGACCACGAAGAGTAGACTGAGATTGAGCACAGAAGGGCGACGTGGATGTTGCGCGAGGTTGCCGACGCGACTCTCTTTGGCATCGTCGTCGTGCGACACTTCGGTTTGGCGTGCCCTCATGACCTCTTCGGGTGACAGAGAGAAGTGCTCGCCGGGCACCACGAAACGAAGCCGCACCCTACCGAGTTCGAGCACGTCGCCGGAGCTGAGCAGAGTCGTGGCAGCCTCGACGTCATTTACCAGCACTCCATTGGCGCTGCCGAGGTCGTGCATGCGGTAGCGTTCGCCTTCGCGCACGAACTTCACGTGGTGACGAGACACACTCTTGTGCTGCAGGACGAGCTGGTTCTCCTCAGTACGACCAAGGATGAGCTCGTCGCCGACGAGACGCAGCACCGTGCCGGCGAACTCGGTATTGAGCACCACGAACCGATAGCCATCGTGCGCTCCCCGCGCTGCAGGAGCGATACGGACGGCCTCGGTGACCTCGGGCTCGGCGACGGATGGCGGTCGGCTCACCGACGGCGTGGCGGAGAGGGTAGGCGGAGGGAGGGGCTCCTCAGGGAAACCGGACGCGGCGGGAAGCCTCAGCGTCTCGCCAGCCCCATCGGCCTCCAGCGGGTTGAAAGACGACACGGAAAACGCTTGGACTTCATCGGGGGGAGGAGTGGGCTCGAGCAGCGGCCCGACGTCTTGAGGCGCGGGCGCATGGTCGACCACGGACGAGGCGAACACCGGCAGCGGGAGATGCTCGGTGGGTATGGGCTCCAGCTCTGTGGGAGGCAGGGTGGGCAGCGCGGCGACGTCCCCTTCGACCGGGGGCTCCCAACGCTGTGTGTCCCCTGAAAAATCGTCCTGCAGACTCTCGTCGCCGAAGATCCCCGCGACCGCCGAGCCTGGCATCGGCCCTCCCCCGAGCCCGCTCTCCGCCTCTTCGGACTGAAGGGCCAGGTGGTACCCACCTATCTCGATGAGGTCGCCCTCATGCACCTCCACGGCGTCACGGATCCGGTCGCCGTTGACCCGCAGCCCGGTGTAGCTCTCGCAGTCTTGAATGTAGACATGCCCATTTTGCCGCAGGAGGCGGGCATGGTGTCGAGACACGTTCCGTTCGGTCAGACGGATGGTGTTTCCCTCTTTCCGACCGATGGTGATCTCGTCGCGGGTGAGCGGCACCACGATGGTCTTGCCCGCGTCGTCTTCGATGATGAGCTTCCAGGCGGTCATCGTGCTCCACGATATCGTGGTTCCCACCCGAGGGCGGGCCCTGCGAGGAATATCCCCGCGCCAGCATAGGCCGGGCGGAGGGGGTCGGGCCAGAAGCCGGACCGTTCGGCATCACAGAAATGGTGTACCACAAGGCGGACTCGGCTGCGCTTGTGAGAGGGGGGTGGCACGCACAGCGCAATGGGCGCGACGACGAGACACCCGCTCACAGGGTGAGGCAAAATCGACATTCGTCGATTTTCGCACCCGGCTCGTCCGGGGCCCCCCACCCAAGAACGCAGGCAGGGCGAAAACCTGCTGAAAAGGCTTTTCGCCGCGGCCTGCTCAGGGCCGACGGGGGCTGCTGCCGCTCATGCGGAGGGCCTCGACAGCTGCCGCCAACTGTGGGTCCACGGCGTCCGTAGCGCTGGCCGCCTCCACGGGGCGGTCTGCGATCACGATGTCGGGGTCGATACCCACCTCTTGGATGCTGCGGCCGCTCGGCGTGTAGTAGCGGGCGATGGTAAGTTTGAGGCCCGAACCGTCGTCGAGCCCGAACAATGTCTGCACGGAGCCCTTACCGTAGGAACGAGTCCCGACCAGCCGTGCGCGTCCGTGGTCTTGCAGCGCACCAGCCACGATCTCGCTCGCCGAGGCGCTGCCGCGGTTGATGAGGACGGCGATGGGGTACTCCGGCTCGGTACCCCCGGGATGAGCGCGCTGAATCTCGGCGGCCCTGGGGTTACGCCCCTCAGTGCGCACGATGTCACCACTCCTCAGGAAACGATCTGCTACCTTCACACCCTCGTCGAGCAAACCGCCAGGATTATCTCGTAGGTCGAGCACCAGACCTTGCAACGCACCGGCGCTTCGGTCGTGCAGCTGCTGCTTCAGCGACGACAAGGCCTCGAGCAGTTCCTGATCGGTGCGCTCTTGAAAGCTGTGGATCCGCACATACCCTATGCGCTCGGACAGGAGACGGTGATCGACGGAGTTTACCCTGACGAAACGGCGGATGAGAGCCACGTCGCGAGGCGCCGCCCATGACGCCCGGTGCAGCCCGAGGACAACGCGGGTGCCAGGTACGCCTCGCAGGCGCCGAGCCACCTCGGAAACATCGAGCCCCTTGATGGGCACATCGTCGATATGGACGATGCGATCGCCGCCGAGCACGCCCGCGCGCTCCGCAGCACCATCTGGGGTCACCGTGTCGATGAACACCCCGTCGTCGGCCATCGTGAGGCGCACGCCCAGACCCCCGAATTCACCTGCGGTATCCTCGCGCAGCTTGAGATACTCGGCGGGACGCATGAACGTAGAGTGCGGGTCGAGGTCGCGCAGCATGCCGCCGATGGCGTCGTAGATGAGCTTCTCCTCGGGCACCGACTCGACGTAGTTGGCTTGCACGTAACTGAGCACCTGGCCGAAGACCCGTAACTTGCGGTAGGTCCCATCGATGTCCGTCGCGACCGCTGGCCCCGCGACGGCCAAAGCAACGCCGGTGCCGAGCCCAAGCGCAAACGCCGCACCCAGCGACAGACGGGAAGAGGAAGGCGGCCGAGTTGCGACCTTTGTCATGGAGTGGCACTCCGCTGGCAGTTCACGGCACTGTACTGGCGATGCCCTGCGCCGTCAGCCGGAGAGGATGGAGTGCCCACGATGAATGCCACATTGACCCTCGCACGTGACTTTCTCGCTGAAGATCCCGACCCCACTACAAGGGGTGAACTCGAAGGATTGTTGGCTCGTGTAGCGACCGGTGACGACGTGGCTCGTCGACTGGTCGACGACGCTTTCGCGGGCGGCCTGACTTTCGGCACCGCAGGGCTACGCGGGGTAATGGGAGCAGGCACGAACCGAATGAATCGTGTGGTGGTGATGAAGGCCAGCTGGGGCCTCGGCACGTATCTGCTCGAGTCGGGTGCTGCTTTCGACGTCAACGCGAGGGAACGTGGGGTTGTGATCGGCTTCGACGGGCGGCGCGGCAGCCGTCGTTTCGCGGAGGACACTGCGGCGGTGCTGTGTGGTCTCGGCATCCCTGTCGCGGTGTTCGCCGATCCGGTACCAACCCCTGTGTGTGCCTTCGCGGTCAGCTCGCTGAACGCAGCAGCCGGTGTGATGGTAACGGCTAGCCACAATCCACCGGCCGACAACGGCTACAAGGTGTACTGGGCCAACGGCGCACAGATCATTCCGCCTCACGACAAAGGAATCGCGGCATGTATTGCGCGAGCCCCTCGCGTCCCTGCGATGACACGCCTCGGGTTGCCGGCCGCAGCGGCCACAGGGCTGCGACGGCGGGTGCCTGACGACGTGGAGCGGGCCTACCTCGCCGGAGTGAAGGCAGCATCGCTGCACCCCGGCATAGGACGCACGGAGTCTCTCTCTCTGGTCTACACCGCGATGCATGGCGTGGGACACCGGTTCGTATTGCGCGCCCTCGAGGACGCGGGATTCGAACGCGTCTTCGGGGTCCCGGAGCAGAGCGACGCCGATCACACCTTCCACACGGTAGCGTTCCCCAATCCGGAAGAGCCAGGGGCGCTCGACCTCGCCCTCGCTGCGGCCCACGAGGTCGATGCTGATCTGGTCCTCGCGAACGACCCCGATGCCGACCGCATCGCCGTGTGCGCCCGAGCGCGTAACGGCGTTGGGTACACCATGCTCTCCGGCAATGAAGTTGGCGTCCTGCTCTGCGCCGACGCTTTGGCTTGCGCAAACACAGGCTCACAACAAAAGCTCGTCATCACCACGATCGTCTCCTCGACGTGGCTATCGCGCATCGCGGCGGATCTGGGTGCTGCGTATGCCGAGGTCCTCACTGGCTTCAAATGGATTGCGAACGCTGCGATCGCGGCTACAGAGCAGGGTCGATCCTTCGTGGGCGGGTACGAAGAAGCCTTGGGGGTCAGCGTCGGTCCGCTGGTGCGCGACAAAGACGGGGTGTCTGCCGCGGTGCGGGTGGCAGAGTTGGCTGCAGCGTTGCGTGCCGAAGGCAAGACCTTGTGGGATCGCCTCGACGAGCTAGCGGTAGCGCATGGGCTGTCACGAGCCCTGCAATGGAGCATCGTGCTCCCGGGCAGCGAGGGGCAAACGCAGATTGTGTCGTTGATGCGCGCTTTGCGCGAATCGCCGCCGAGCGCCCTCGGGGGAGCGGAGATCACACAACGGATTGATCTCAGTGCCTCTCCCGCTCCGGGGTTTGAGGGCAGCCCGTTACCGAACTCGGATGTGTTGGTATTTCACGACGCCACCGGCACACGCCTGACGGTGCGACCGAGTGGCACCGAACCGAAGATCAAGATGTACCTCGAGGCAGTAGCGCGCGTAGGCACCGTGGCCGAGTTGGAGACGGTGAGCCGCGTCCTCGATGAAAAGCTGGAAGCGATCAGAGGAGAGCTCAGTCACCGGTTGGGACTCTCCCCCTAAGGAGCGATCATAGCGCGGAGTTTCGGGGCCTCAGCGACGTGAGGCCTTCTTCGCTTTCTTTTTTGCCGCCTTGGCCACGGGCTTTGCGGGGGTGGTCTTTTTCGTCGGCGCTGACTTCTTGGTCGATGGCGATGCCTTCTTTTTCTCGGACGCGGCCTGCTTCGACGACGCGGCCTGCTTCGACGTCACAGCCTTCTTCTTCTCGGGCGCGGCCTGCTTCGACGACGCTGCCTTCTCCACCGGTGCGGGAACTTTGCTCGTGGTGCCCGTGCGAGTCGCCGGCACCTTGGTGCGCGGCGCCCTTCCCGACGAGGCCATGGCAGGCTGGGCATGGGGCACAGGCTTCTTCGTCTTCGGCTCGGGACGAGCCACGGGAGCTGTGGGCTCAGCATCCTCAAAGGCCGCGTCGCGCGACACCACCCGGCCGGTGGGCTCCACCTCTGCAGGGCGCACGAGTCGCTCGTCGTCGAGGAAGCGAGACCTCAACACATTGGTGGTACGGCGGTCCATCGGGCTCTCGATGAGGAGGCTGTCGGTGGCGCGCAGCACGGGCTCTTTGCCGAGGGGCCAAAGGAAGGAAGCTGCGGGGCGGTCGGACAAGGGGGGGGGCAAGGCCCGCTCGATGACGCGAATGTCCCGTGAACCTGCGACGGTAGCGAGGGTGGTCGCGTGTTCCTCGGCCGCTAGACGAAGGGCGTTGAGCCGGTTCATATAGGGCTCGAAGAGGTGGAATTCGAGGGTGATGTCATCGCCGTCGCGGAACTGCCAAATACCGATGGCTCGCCCGTCTTCGACGATGAGGCTCGTCGCATTCCCGGCGGGATCGTAGACCCAGGGGGCGAAGCTCGGGTCGACGACGCGGGTTCGGTCACGCCAACCAAGCGGGAACATGTCCCACAGCGGCAGAAAGAGGATCTTCGATGACGTGGTGGGCGG
This sequence comes from Myxococcota bacterium, assembly GCA_049429145.1. GTDB lineage: Bacteria > Myxococcota > UBA727 > UBA727 > CAYLZW01 > JBMTAX01. The sequence goes on along the minus strand of JBMTAX010000055.1, from coordinate 3,227 downwards.
CAACTTGCGGATTGAGTCGACAGTCTCGCGCAGGGCGAGCAGGCCCTCACCGAGACCATCCACGGGGAACCTGACCACCTCGCGGCCGAAACCCTCGATGATCTGACGGACCTCGCTGTGGGCAAGGCCAGTCCACCAAACGGCGTCTTCGATGCGTGCGGGGCCGTAGGCGCGCAGGTATCTCCGTACCACCTCGGCGCGGGTCGGCTCCGGGTGCTCGTGCGTGAGCACGACACCATCGAGCCAGCGCTCGACGAGGGCGTAGTTGAATTGGTTGCCCTTCCAGCCCTTGCTGCTGGTCCGTACGAGGACACCAAGGTCGCAGAGTTTGCGGAAGATCAGCCGCTCGACATCGGTATCTGGCCGTTTGGTCTTCGGCGGGAAGATGAGGTTCGCCAGCTTGTTCTGCGACATGGGCCGATCGAACTCTGCCGATTCATGCAGACGACGCGCGAAGACCTGCAGTGCCCCTTCGTCGTAGCCCGCTGAGCGCAGGCGGCTCATGCCCGAGCCCATCAACGGCTCGTACATCGCTCGGAAGTAGAGCGGGAAGTCTTCGGTGGCGATCAAAAAGACCGAGGTGCGAAACGCGCCGGCGCGCACCAAGGACCGGTCGTTCATGAGCGCTTCGTCGAGGTCGCCCAACGTCAGGCTCGGCCGACGCGCCATCAGCGACAGGTACGCGATGGGGTTCGGTCCGTACACACCCGGGCGGCGTTGGATCGCCTCCACGAGCGTTTCGCCGTCACCAAAGGTGTTCAACGTCGCGTGATGAAATCTCTGCAGGTTGCGAAGAGGGATTGCCTCGAGGGGGGCTTTGCTGGCCATGTGCAACGGTTACCGCGGGTCCCCTGTCGAGGGAAACCCTTTTTTGGTGTACGCTGCTGGAGTTGAAGAGGTGCGCGTTGAAGGATGCGGCGTCCACAGACTCGAACGAAGCGGCTCGCGCCGATCGCCTGGTTACTCCTGAGCGTTCTGTGTTCGGTACGCGGTTGCCGCGTCCCGTCGGGGTAGGAAGACATCTCCTCATCGTCTTCGTGGTGTTCGTGGGTGCGCTGTTTATCGCGGTGGTTTTCTCGGAGCGGAGTGGTCCCAACGACGACGTCAAACAGGATGCGAAGCGCTTCAGCCCTGCGCCGTGAACCTGACCGTGGGCGCACTCACGAGACGCTCTCGTCTTCATTTCGCATCCAGTGCACGTCTTCCTCGTGCACCACGAAGCCCTCGGCCTCGTACAGCGAGCGGGCCTGCGGTCTGCGTCCATCGGCCATGACTTCCCACTCATCGTAGCCGTCCTCGAGCAGCGCCTGCATACCTCGTCGGATGAGGGGCAAGGAGAGTCCCTTGCCGCGACACTCGCGCACGAGACCCACCTGCTCGAGGAGCCCCACGCGCGGTTTCCCATCGCCAGACCGCTCGGACTTTCGTGCACGACGCTGCGGTGTCACCACGCAGACGCCTTGATCGCCTTGGGGAGTGCGCAGATAGAACACGCGCGTGCCCTCGCGCGACAACAACGCCGCGCCTGCGCCAGCATCGAAGCCCTCGCGCTCCTTCAGCGCCTTGGTAGCCATGACCTCGTAGCGGCCCACCTCGCGCGCCTTGTCCTCGATGAGCTCCGCCCACTTGGGCAGCGTCACCGCAGGCACCTGCCCTCGGGGCGCGCGCAAGCGCAGTTCTCGATGGCGCTCCTCAAAACCATGGGCCCGCAGGAACGCGGTTGCCGCCTCCGACGTGGCGCTGGATTGCACGAGGAGACGACGGCCGTGGGGCACCGCGGCGAGCAGACTTCTAGCGATGCCTTGGCGCCGCCATGTGGGGTTCACCATCAGCTCGAGCTGTGCGCGACGGCTACCGATGGAGCGCAGCGCCAAGAGGCCCACGACGGCGTCGTTGCTCGCCAAACACACCCGCCATCTCATCGTGCCCTGGCAGGCGGGATCGGCGAGCAGAGTGTCGAGCTCGCGCTCGGAGCGGGCGGGGACCGCTCCCTCAAACCCTGCGACGGCAGCCCAAAGTCGTAGGGCCCCCTGGCGATGCACCGCGGGGTCGAAGGGACAGATGTCGAACGGTCGCTTCACCACGACGCCTCTCGCTGACGGGACCTTGTGGGTTCTAGCCCGTTCTCTGCCGGGGACCAACGGGGCCCTCTCATCAACGCAGGGCCCCCGTACCGCTATGCCCTTTGTCTCGATCCTCCACGACGAGCGCGAAGGGTTCTTGCGACACCCGTTTGCGGTCAATAACGTCTCGCTATGCAGACCTTGCTGCTGGCCACGCTGCTGTTCGGGATCGCTTTCGTCGGGATGGCGATCGGTGTGATCGTTTCCGGACGAGACAAGGAGCTGAAGGGCTCCTGCGGGGGCGTCGGCACGAACCCTGATTGCTGCATGACCTGCCCCGACAAAGATAAGTGTGACGTCGGGGAAGAGCTTGCGGAAGATTTCCACGCTGTCGCTCACCGAGGTGGACAATCACATCCTGCCTTGGCGCAGGTGGGCGGCGTAGAAAATGCCGTAGGGAACACGGCCGGCATCCCGCATTGAGAAGGGGTGCACCAGGAGACCACGGAAGTGCACCTCCTCGTCGAAGGACCAGCTCTCAAAGGGAGAGAGGGGGGCTGCCCGCGCTCAGCGACCTCGTGGGAAAGCGCGGGGCGATGCTCGCTCAGGGGTGAGGAAAGCCCGCCGTACGTGTGACCTCGAGTTCGTTGCCGACCCCTCTGACGAACAGTGCTTCAGTCCCAGGGAAGGACGCGAGGAGGACGCGACCTCGCTCTTCCCCGAGTACGGACAGCGCCGTGGCAAGGCCATCAGCCGTGGCGCAGTCGGCGGCCAGCACACTGACGGAAACGAGGTCATGCTCCACGGGTGCGGCGGTTTGGGGGTCGATGATATGGCTGTACCGTCGTCCGCCGGCCTCGAAAAAGTTGCGGTAGTCGCCGCTGGTCGCTATCGCCCGGTCGTTGAGCGGGACCGCAACGAGGACCGCCGTGGGGTCTGCTGAGGAACGAGGAACGTTGATGCCGACTCGCCATGGCTCGCCCCGTGGGTTGTGGCCGCTCACACGCACCTCTCCACCAATCTCGACGAAGACATCCGCGAACCCCGCCGCGCGAAGCTGTTCGAAGACCACGTCGACGCCGTAGCCTTTTGCGATGGCAGAGAGGTTCACCTCGACGTCGCGGCGCGTCTTGCGCAAGGTCGTGGTGCCGGTCTCGAGGCGGG
>JBMTAX010000054.1:0-10841 GCA_049429145.1 Myxococcota bacterium | reverse complement strand
CCCACCTGCGAACTGGCCCCCATAGCTTGTATCGGTCCCGGTTCTCTGCGGCATAGAGATTGCGGCATCCCTCGCGTCACTCGTTCCCGCGTGCCGCGCGACGGAGGCCCCCTGTGACATATGCCCCGGTCGGCTCAGTGGAAGCTGTGGGTCCCGCCCGTCACGTCTCTGAGGCTGACACGGCAGTATGGTGCCCCGTTCGGGTTCTCTTGGCAGAGGACGATGACGAACTGCGCTGGGCCCTCGCTGACCTGCTGCGTCGCGGTGGCTATGACGTCGATGCCGTGGCCAATGGAGCCAAGCTCGTCGATGAACTAGCTGCGTGTCTTTTGCCCGGTGGGCGCCCCCCGGATGTCATTGTCACCGATATACGGATGCCTGCTTTCAACGGTCTCAGGGTCCTCGAAGGGTTTCGTGCGGCGGGGTGGTCGACGCCCTTCATCTTGATCACTGCGTTTGGCGACGACGCATTGCGTGCACGGGCCGAGCGTGCAGGGGCGACGGCGCTTTTGGAGAAGCCATTTCTGCCCGAGGAACTAGAGGCCATCGTGCGTCATGCCGTGTCACCCACCACGTAATCTACGGTTGACGTTCGGCCCAAGCGGTTGCGCAGCTCATGGTGCGCCGTTCGAAAGTGATTTCCGCATGGGTCTACGCGTCAACCTTTGCGTCGCTATCGAAAACGGCTGAAGTCCGGTGCGCGTTTTTCAAGAAACGCGGTGAACGCTTCGATGGCCTCCGGAGAGCCAAGACGCTCGATGAAAACCTCGCCTTCCTTCATCATCGTCTCCCTGATGCTCTCTCGCATCGGGCCGCGGAGCAGCGCTTTGGTGGCGCGGAGGGACGATGCAGGCTTTGCAGCGAGGCGCGCTACACGCTCTTGCACCGCCTCATCGAAGGACGCATCGGGGAAGACCGCGTTGCAGAGGCCGAAGCGGAGGGCTTCCTCGGCGGTGAAAGCTTCTCCGAAGAGTAGCCACTCGCTCGCTTTCTGCAGTCCTGCGAGGTTGGGAAAGAGCATGCTCGACGCGCCTTCGGGGCAGAGGCCCAGGTTGACGAAAGGCACCTGCAGTCGCGCGTTGTCACTGCAATAGACGAGGTCGCAATGCAACAATGCAGTCGTACCGATGCCGATGGCGGGTCCTCGTACGGCGGCGACCAGGGGCTTCTCGAGGTCCACCAGGGCGAGCAGCAGCCGGAAGACAGGGCTGTCGACGCCAGCCGGGGGCGCATTCATGAAATCCTTGATGTCATTGCCGCTGGTGAAGACGTTGCCCTCTGCACGCCACAAAATAACCCGCACCGCATCGTCGGCTGACGCCTGTGCGAGGCCTTCGACCAACTGGTTGTACATCTCAACGGTGAGCGCGTTCTTTTTGTCTGGCCGACGCAGGGTCAGCGTCGCAATGCCTTCTTGGACTGCGTAGAGAATGTGCGAGTCACTCACAATCGACCTCTCTTGTTTCGGTGAAGCGCCGCGCCCCACCCCACCGGTTGTCCCGTTCAGAGGTGACGGCCCACGGTCCCGTGGGAGGATAGCGCGGGCGCTGCCTGCTCTCGCAGCACCGCAGCAAGTTGGTTGACGACGACGCTGGCCGCCGCAAGGCCGAATGAACCGGTGACGAAGACCGCGGTACCGTCGATAAGGGCGCGGCTGTCGCATCCATGTTCCGGCGAGCGGTTCGGACAGACGCAACGAAACCCTTTCCCCTCGTCATAAGCGAGCTCCCGCGGCCATGCCCTTGGCTCATCGGAATATACCGCTTGTACCCCCATGGGACCTTCCGCGGGGAAGGCATATTTGGTCCGAAGAATCTTTCGGACGTCGCGGGCGAGCCTACAGCCTTCGGTCTCTGCGAGATCGCGAATGCGGATGCGCGTGGGATCGAGTTTGCCCGCTGCGCCCATCGACGTGACGAGCGGAATGCCCCGCGCGTGGCACGTGGCGATGAGGTGGGTCTTGGCGCTCACATTGTCGATGCAATCGACGACGAAGTCGTAGTCCCCGCGCCCTGGCCACGGCGGAGTCAGGAGCTGCTCTGAACTCTCTTGCTTGTAGAAGGCTTGCTGCGCTTCGAGCTTGGCCTGTGGATTTATTTTCTCGAGGCGCTCTTTCAGTACCACGGCCTTTGGCTTGCCAATATTCCCTTGCATGGCTTGGAGCTGGCGGTTCGCGTTGGTGACACACACCTCGTCGAAATCCACCAGCATCAAGTGGCCGATGGCCGAACGTGCAAGTGCCTCCGCCGCGAAGCTGCCGACGCCACCGAGGCCGAACACCGCGACACGGGCGTCGAAGAGCGAGCGGATCGCGGCATCGCCATACAGCCGACCGAGGCGATCAAAACGGCGATGAAGCTTGTAGCGAGTCTCGCCCTCTTCCTCGCGAGCAGGAGGCTCTGCGGCCGCGGGGGCGGACGTCATCGGGGCGGAGGCAGGTGGCATGAAGGCTTTCAGGGTCAACAGCTCGCTCATGATGCCTGGTTAGCAACCAGGATTTGGAAGCACCAGACGGGCCATGGCTCCTCTCGTCCTGTCTTGTCGTGTCCGGGGGGGAGCCGAAAGGGACACTGCATGGGAGCGGGGTGGAGAACGGATGCGCTCTCGAGGAGCTGCGCGCCGGAGTCCGTGGCAGGGGTGCGGCGTGCACCTCGCCCCCCGTTTCGCAGCGGCGCCACAGGGAAGGCTAGCCGCTCTGGCCGAGGATCAGGAGACGCTGCATTGCACCCTTCGCAAAGGCATAGGGACTACGGAGCAGGCCCTCCGTCTGCCGCGTCCAGACTTGCTGCATCTGGCCGGGGTCTCGCCCCAAGGCTTGGTGCCCGCTTGTGGTGAGCGGTGCGCCGTTGCAGCTGTCAGGGATTCCGTCAGGGAGCCAGCCACCCGTGCCTCGAAACCAGCACCTCGACGAAACCGTTGCGGACCGAGCCATGGACGTTCGACGCGGGGCTGCGGGGGACAGGTGCGCTGCAGGTCTGTGGTCCCGATCCGGGCTCATCAGATGTGGTGACGCGGATGTCGTTGAGGTCCACCACCGTAGCTGGCTCACGAGCTCCTCCCACAGGATCCGTGCAACGCAGCAACGCGAGGACGCGCCACGCTGATTGCCACAGGCCACCGTGTTGGCGTTGCCCCATCTTCCCTTGCCATGGCTCCGCTCCTCGATGCCGGGGCAAATGGGGCACCCGCGGACCCGATTCTCGCAGAGGGTGAAGCGGGAGCTTCCTCTCCGTCGCTGTCCTTGGCGCAATCATCAGTGACGAAGCAGCTAGGCAGTTCAACAACCCGACTGCCGGAGGTGCTGAGATCACGGGGCTTCACTCGGCTTCGATTTTTGGGGGTCGTCGTCGGCTTTGAAGCACTTGGGTGATTCGATGCGCATGACCTCACGGATGAAGCCTACGGCCCTCTGTATCCCCCGCAGTCATTCAGGCACAACAACACGTCAGCCCCGTCAGGAACGCATTCCTCTTTGGTGGCTTACCCCGGCATGACAAGCTCATCGTGCATTCCCCACGAATCTACATGTCTTCGCTCCTGCCTCCTGCGTCAGAACACCCTGGGACCCTCTGCGATATGCCTGGTACACCACAACCAGGATTCGACGTGCACAGCCCCCTGGCGAGTGTACTCGGGGCGGACTGCGCCTGGGTCATGATGGCGGCTTTCGCTGCGTCTGTCGTAGGCGCAACAGCCGGGTGGCGCGGGTGCTCACCAGTCCGGATTCCAGTCGGATGCAGGCAAGATCTTCCAACCTGAGTCGTAAGCGCCGCTGGTGATGCGAAGTACTCGTAGTGGCCAGGCGCGCTTCGAGCTGGCGCTTCCTTCCTCGATGGTGAATCGATGGAGTTCGAGGCGGTAGTCGTCTTCGGGCTTGAGTTGGCGTACCACGTGTCGCCAAGGATTCGCGGGGTGCCAATAGACTTCCTTTCCCGCGCGTGCGCAGTAGGCGAATACGGGATACTTGGATTTGAAGTCTTGGGAGGCGGTTTGGGTCGGGCGCATGAGTTGGTCAGCGGTTTGTTGATCCACCGAGGTGATAGCGACGTCCGTTGCCTCCTCGGCGAGCTGCATGAGCTGGTTGAGGGCTCGCCGACCGGACTCATCTAGCGCGTTCATCGCCGCTATCGCGCCACGGACATCGTGTTCTTCGATTTCAACGATACGATCGACGATACGCCATTTCGTGACCTTCACATCTTCGGCGCTGAGGGTGACGCCCCCCAGCAGCAGCTCACGCGCACGAGGGTCACCGGAGCCATCCAGGGCCTTCAGGTATGAAAGCGCAATCTTTTTTGGGGCATCGCCCTCTGGGCCCGCATGCAGTGGCGCAACCAGAAGCATTGCCCACCACACTGCCCATCGCAACTTCGCCATCGAAGGGAGCCTCGCTGTGGGTGTGTACCACGAGTGTAGCCTTCCCCGTGGTCATGGGCGCAAGTCAGGGGCAAACTCAGACGTGCGGGCCACTGTGAGAGACCAAGGCGCCCTACCGCTGGTAGCGACAGCTGCCTCCCCGCATTGCCACGCCGCGAGCAACTTTCCCCCATCATTGCGCTCGCTTCGGTCTACATTCCCTCGCATCTATCGTGTCCCGTGGAGACTCTGTGAGACCCAACCTTGCCCTCGTCGACGTCGCGATTATCGCACTCTATGTGGCTTTTGCGTTCATTGTCGGGGCCCTCTACACCCGCAAGGCGAGCGAGGGGACTGACAGCTTCTTTGTGGGCGACCGGCGATTGCCTTGGTGGGTTGCGGGCACCTCTATTGTGGCGACTACCTTTGCGGCGGATACTCCACTTGCGGTGACTGGCATCGTGGCGGCGGACGGGATCAGTGGTAACTGGATCTGGTGGAGCTGGGCCACCGCCCACCTCATCGCGACATTCTTCTTTGCGCGGCTCTGGCGACGTTCTGGCGTCATCACTGACGCCGAGATTACTGAGCTGCGATATGGGGGTAGGCCCGCTGCGTGGCTGCGCGGGTTCAAAGCCCTCTATTTCGGCATCTTTATTAATTGCCTCACCATGGCTTGGGTCATCGCTGCCATGGTCAAGATCAGCCAGGCCTTCTTTGACGTCGACCCCGCGGTAGTTATTTCGGTCTGCGTCATCGCGAGTGTGAGCTACACCACCCTTGGTGGATTTCGTGGTGTCGTCGTCACCGACCTCGTGCAATTTGCCCTCGGTATGGCGGGGGCCTTGATCTTGGCGTTTCTCGTGCTCGACCACCTCGGGGGCATGGGCTCCGTCATATTTCCTCCAGAGGCTCAAGCCGCTGATCCAGGCTTGCTCGGGCGGCTGCGAGAGGTGATGGCGGCTGATCCCGGCCGGAGCTTTGACGACGTCGTTGCGTTTGTGCCTTCAGCCTCTCATCCTACGCTGCCGCCACTTTACTTTGTGGTGCTCCTCTTCGCGGGTTGGTGGCGGTACGCCGAGGGAAATGGTTACCTGGTGCAGCGCCTCGCCGCTTGCAAGGATGAGGGGCACGCCCAGGGGGCGAGCCTGTGGTTCGCCGTGGCGCACAATGCGCTCCGGCCGTGGCCTTGGATCGTCGTCGGACTCGCATCGCTCGTCGTCTATCCCGCGCTGCCGGGTGACCCGCCTTCGTCCCTGGCCCCCGAGGCCCTCGGGGGAGAGACAGCGGCGGGGGTACAAGTGGAGCCTGGCTATCTCGACGTCGTCACAGGGGGAACCCTGACGGTGCGGGGCCTGGAATGGCGCGATTGCACTGCCCAGGTATTCGGCATCGAGGTACCGCTCGTCGGACAGGGCGGCGTAAAGCAGGCGACATTTCGCGCCCTGCCGCAGTCAGGCGTGACAGATGTCCTGGTGCATTGCGGTGTCGGCGACGCCCGCACGGCGCTATGGAGGGCTCCTGGGTTGCACGTCGAGCTGCGCGACCGCGAGATGGGTTACCCCCTCATGATGGGTGCTGTCCTGCCAGCCGGTCTCCTTGGTCTCGTCATCGCGAGTCTCCTCGCTGCGTTCATGAGCACGATCGATACGCATACGAACTGGGGCGCCTCCTATTTGGTGCAAGACGTCTATCGTCGTTTCCTGCGCCCAGACGCAACAGAGGCCCACTATGTGTGGGTGAGCCGCGCGTGCATCGTCTTGATGGCGATCCTCGCGGGCCTCAGCGCTCTCTACATCACGAGCATTGCGGCGGTATGGCGCTTCCTCATCAACCTTGGCGCAGGCCTTGGTAGTGTTGCAGCAGCACGGTGGTACTGGTCGCGAGTGACTCCCCACGCGGAGTTCGCAGCACTCTTTGTGACGACTGTCCTCGCCGTCAGTCTCGAGGTGTTCTGCACCCCACGCTGGTTCGGCGCTGAGAACCCATGGTTCCTCTTCGAGGTGGCGGCGTGGACAAAGATCTTGGTGATCGCGGGGGCAAGTCTGTGCGCGTGGATTCCGGTCAGCCTCTATGGGCCTCCCAACGATCCAGCCGTATTGAAGAATTTCTACGCACGCGTGCGCCCTCCGGGCCCTGGGTGGCGAGACTTTCGCGGCGAGCAGCGCGATGCCATGGGCCCCATGGCATTGAGGCTCCTCGCAGGACTTGGCGTGGTCTTCGGCAGCCTGTTCGGCATAGGCGACCTCCTGCTTGGAAGACAGGCGCGTGGGCTCGCTCTCGTCGTGGTCGCCGCCGCACTGCTGCTCGCCATCGTGCGCACCGGCAGCAAAGAGGGTCGTCTCTCGTGACTCTTCTGGTGGATGTGCTCTGCCACCTGGAGCTCATGCAACCTGACGAGCAGCACAAATTTCTGGAGCGGGCTCGGCTCGCCGGAGTGTCCGAGATTATCTGCGCGGGTACCGACCCCTCCCTCGACGAAGACGCAGTGTCTTGTGAATCCATTCGCGCGGCGCAGGGGAGTCCGCGGGTGCGGCGCGCCCTCGGTCTCCATCCATCAAACGTGCCCAGCACAGCTTTCTCGCTTCAGGAGAAGCTGGCGATTCTGGAGCAGAAACTTGGGGGCGAAGACATAGTCGCACTCGGTGAATGCGGCCTTGATCGGCGCTCCGGCCAGCCTGACTTACTTTGCCAGCGACGCGCATTCACTGCACAACTTCGACTGGCTCGTAAATATGACCTGCCCATTTTGATTCATTGTGTGCGCGCTTTCGGCGCTCTCCTCGAAGTGCTCGACCAAGAGAGGGGCTCTGGACTGCACGGCGTAGTTCACGGGTTCACCGGTGCCCCAGAGACGGTGCAGGAGCTCGTGCGACGGGACATTTTCATCTCTTTCGGGCATCGCTTGTGTAGTCCACGGGCAACTAAGGCTCGGGAGGCCGCCAAGGTTGTCCCGGCACACGCATTGCTGCTCGAGACCGATGGCCCAGAGAGCGGTCCCGAAGATTTACATGGTCTCATCTCAACGCTGGCAGAGCTGCGAGGTGTTTCGGCCGAAGAAATCATTCTGCTCACCTCGGAGAACGCGAGAAGGATGCTCGGACTGCCGCCTTCGGTTTCATGACAATGCCATCCCTGGCTGGCGGAAAGAGGATGTCCCAGCTTATGTGCGAAAGACAGACATAATCGTTTTTCGCACGGGCCGAGTCATCACTGGAGGCGGCACCCTGGCTGGAGAACTTCGCCAGACCGCGTTGTGCTCAGTGCGAGCCTCAGCGCGATGGCAAGAGCGCCATGATTCTCGCTCTTGTCTCTTCATCGTTCGTTCTGCGTCACGGTTGATTCCTCCTTGTAGGAAGAGAGTGGTCTCCCGTGGGGCGCGTGAGCGTGCGACCTGTGGATGTCTGCGTCGTGGCCCGAGGTTGCAGAGACTCTTTCGAGTCAGGTCGGTCGGCTACATGGCGGCAGGAACGATTCTATGTCTGACGCATTTAGGGGGAGGCGGGAATCGATGCCGCAGGTACGGCGCGTCAATCATTGCCTAGGAATGGGCGAGCAGGGCGGAGATGGTCTTTGGCGCAGCACATCGAAGATAGTACCTGCGGGGAGGGGATGGGCTCAGCCCTGGTGCGTAAGGCCTATTCAGTTCCACCGAATACGATATTTCGCATCGAGATCGAGCCAAGGTCGAAGCCCTCGGCAGGAAACCGAACCGCATCGCTGTCGTCGGTGGTTGCGTAGGCGTAGAGGAGAGGTAGCCAGTGATCGGGGCTTGGGTGCGCCATGCGGCCATCATCGGTGTTCGGCCATGCCTCGAGGAGCGCTTCGGTATCTCGCTGAGCCAGCGCTTCGGCAATCTTCGCATCGAAGTGACGAGCCCAGGGCGGCGTCTCGGTGTTCCCGGTCTGCACGCGTCCGAAGGCGTCACGAAGGTTGTGCACGATGTTGCCGCTGCCGAGGATGAGAATCCCTTCGTCCCGCAAGTCCGAGAGGGACCGTGCGAGCTCATAATGACGACGAACATCAAGGAGGCGGTTGATGCTGAGCTGAATGACCGGAATGTCGGCGGCGGGATACATGAACTTTAGGACGCTCCAAGTGCCGTGGTCAAAGCCCCAGTCCGTGCGCATGGAGCTCTGTTCGTCCCCCAACATGCCGCGAATCCGCCGCGCCAGATCGATGTGGCCTCGTGCTGGATAGTTGATGTCATAAAGCGCTCGCGGGAATCCGGAGAAATCATGGACAGTCCGAGGTGCGGCGTCGCCGGTGAGGTACGTGCCCTCGACGAACCAATGGGCCGAAATCGCGAGGATGGCGCGCGGCCGGGGAACCTCACCCCGGAGCGCCGCAAAGCTGCGGCTCCAGCGGTTGTCTTCGATGACATTCATCGGTGAACCGTGTCCGACGAAGAGCACCGGCATCCGGCGTCCGTTGTGTTCTCCTTGTTGGACCGCGTTATTCATCTTCGCCTGCTCATTCCCAAGGGCCCCTCTGTCGGAGCGTTGACAACCAAGCGGGAGTCCAAGAACTCCGGCTGTCAGGGTTCCGAGAAAACTCCGGCGCGTATTCACGTTGGCCCCGCAGTTCTCTCGATGACGTGCTGTCTTTCGCCTCTCGTCGGGACCCCGGCGTCACATGTTCGGTCCCCCGAAATGTAGGCCTCGAGGGCACCAAGCACGCTCATGACCGCTAGCCTGCTCATGACCTCGACCGTCTGCATGCGGGCACCACCGCTCTCTGCCCGATTGTGCCGTAGAAAGTGACCGTCGTCGAGACGACGTATCCCGCGACAACCAAACTCGCCCCGACGTGTCAGAAGCCATCGGGTGCACGACCGGAATCCTGAGAACGCAAAACTGCAATCTGCTGGGTGCATGACCAATGCTCCGGACACCGACCTTTCCTCGCTGTCCGGTGATGACCTTTTCGCCGAGTCGGCGCGCGACGCACCGCAACACTGGGGGCCGCCGCCGAAATGACTGCCATGGAATTGGTGGGTGAACCGTGGGCCCGCTCCATCGAGCCTGACCGCGTCGACGATAGACACATTCGTGCCACGGTTTCCCGGCCGCTTGGCGAAAGCACGTGTGCCAACCGGAGCCCATGTATACGTCGGCATCATGGCGAGGTTGACTCCTGCTTCGTCGATATCGATGGGACGTTGATGGTCGAGCTCATCGACCAACTCTTTGTGGACCCGGCGTCTTTCCTGGTTGAGCGGGCGGTTGCGCTCCGTCGCATGGACGCTCTTTTTAAGCGAGATGCCAGCCCGGTGCACCGTGCGCCCTAGCCCTGTCTTTTCGACGACCACTCCCGTGTCGCCCTCCCACAGCCGGGCCAGCTCCAGCAGTGTACGGTCGCTGTCGGCCTTTACCAGTCTCCGGAGCCGCTCATACTCGTCCGGCGGGATCTTCGGTTTGGCGCCGATGGTTGCCGTCAGCGCACTGGCTCGGCCAACAGCCCGTTCCGCGTGAACCCAGCGGTACCCGGTGGCAGAGCCAATCTTGAATCATTCAGCGAGATGCTCGCGGTTGCCCAGTTCGGCCTTGTGGGTGGCACTGGCTCGGGCACGAAGGTCGGTGGCTCGAGCAAACTGCTGATAGCACCAAGGGTGCGGCGGCGCCTTGGCGTCCTCGGGGCGCAGTCATGGTCTCTCCGTCGTCAGAAACCGAGAGCGAGCTCAGGTGGGGCGCGTGAGCGCGCGACCTCCGGTGGTGTGTCGGGAAGGTCGAGGTAGCGGAGAATCTTCCGGATGGCGGCTGTCTGCTGCATGACGTCGAGGACCCGCATAGTTGCGTCACATGTGCGGCAGCGGAGCGCCGCTATGCCGAGTGTGCGTCGCGGGAGCTCTTGCCGGGGGATGCGAGGGCTCGGCAGCGGTGGCCTTCCCGGCAGGACTTGGAGGAAGGTCCCTGCCGAAAAGGCAATGGGCTCTCGCCCATTGCGGGCGGAGTAGCGTCGGTCGCAGGTGTCATCGTCGTTGGTCTGCGGCACGCGCTTGGTGGCGAAGTCTGCTCCTGCGTTTGGAGACATCGTGGTAGCGCGTGAGATGGTTCCTGGGCGGCGGGATGAGAGGGGTGATGCGGGCGAGGAACTCTTGTCCCGTGAAGACGAGCGGCGCGCTGCTCTTCTTGGGCTCTGGAGGCCGGCCACGCGATTTCAGTGGTTCGCGCTGTTCGCCGAAGGGTCACTTCGCCACCGGGTGACATAGGGCCGATCTGAGCCACTTCACACTGCGACGTAACACATGCGTAGGCGGTCAACAGAGGGCCTCGGTGGTCAGCCCACCGAGGCCTTCGCCGATGTAGCCTGGGAGAATATTGGTGTCGTCACGGGGCGAGCGCGTGGACGCGCGCCACACTGTAGTCCCTATTGGGTCCGTGGCACGCGGCGCAGGCCTCAGCACCGGCGGCGCTCGTATTCGTGGCGGCGTGCGCGACAGCGGCGTCGGTATCGTGACACGACGTGCACGCCGCCGACGCGGG
>JBMTAX010000053.1:0-10910 GCA_049429145.1 Myxococcota bacterium | reverse complement strand
TGTCATCCAACAACGGCTCCGCCGCCGCCTCCTTCGCCGCGCGCTGCTTGGCGACCGCTTCCGCCAGCGCGACCAGCGAGTCCTGTCTCCCCTCCCGACGCACCCCGGCGGTGACGCTGCTGCCGCAGACACCCCCTCCGCTGAGGCACGCATCGTCGAGGTCGTCACCGACGTAAACGCCGAGGCAAAGTCGACTCCTGTCCCTGCGGCCGAGGCGGTCCCTGTAGACATCGGCACCAGCGATGAATCTGGTGCAGGCGACAACCCGACGCATGAGCCAGTTGCCGAGTCCATCCCCGATGAGCCTGCGCCGCCAGTACGCCCAGGTCGGAAGAAGGCGACGTCTCGAACCAGAGCCGCGTCACGGACCAAGACCGAAATTCCCGCTGCGCCGGTCACGAACCCGACCGATGAGTACGCTGGTGCGGCCGAGGCCCCCGCGCAGACCTCGGTATCCGAGACGGCTGCTCCCGACGATGTCGCTACGAAACCCACGCGCAAACGTGCATCGAGTCGCAAGACGGTGGTAAGCGAGAACCCTGAAGAGGGTGCGACCGAACCGACCCTTCCTCGCCGGGCAACTGTCCGCAAGGCAAGCGCGGCGAAGAAGGGGCGTGAGACGGGGACCTTGAGGGAGGAGCCGTGAGCGAGATACGCAGCGCCGAAGAACTCTGGACGGCAGCCCATGCCAGCGTCGCGGCGGGTGACCTCGTCGGCGGCATTCGGCAGCTCGCGCAGTGCTACGACCTACTCGAGGGAGGTCATGACCCGCGCCTCGCCCAGGTACATGCACGCTGGGCGGAGTTGTATGCCATCTACACGACGCTGCTTGCGCAACGAGTCGCGACGCCCCTCGCGGGAGCCGCCGGGGTAGGTTTCGAGGCCGCTGGCCAAGAGGGTCGTCGAGAAATCGATGATGCTCTCGCCGCTGCCGTGTTCGGCGAGGATGTGCTCGCCAATGGTAACGACGTCGGCGATGTCTTCGACGAAGAGGTCCTTGACGCTGATGCCCACGGACTCGAGGACGTCGAGGACGCTGTTCTCGACGGTGAAGTACTCGACGGAGATGGGCTCGAGGCTGATGCACACGGACTCCAGGGCGTCGAGGATGCTGTCCTCGAAGGAGATGTGCTCGGGATCGAGACGTTGCATGAGGAGGGGCTGAGCGCAGCCTTCGTCCGGCAAGACCTAGACCTTGCAACCGACGTCGCCGATGAAGACCTGGGCGGTGACCTACCTCCTGCCGGAGAGACGTCGGCGTCGGCGGGATCTTCCAGCGATGCCGACATCACGGCTGCCCCGGTCACGTTCTCCGAGCCCGAGCCGATTCGCGTCGAGGCGCGCTCTGCCCTCGAAGAGGCTACAAGTCTGGCCGAGCAGGCCGAGTCATTGGTGAACGAAGGGGAGCTCGCGGCGGGCGTCGCCCTTTACGAGCGCCTTGTCGTGGAAAATCCCGGCAACGAGCTCGCCGCGGAGCGCTTGGCAGAGTTGCGCGCGGCGGCGGCACGGGATGAGACTTTGGCGAAGGTCGCTTCCTCTTGGGGCGCCACCTCCCCGAGCGAGGAGTCCGTCGCGGTGTCGTCCGGTGCGGGGGGACCCGCGAGCGCTCATGACGACGTCGCATTCCTCGAGGAGTTGTTGCAGCGGGTCGAGGCGCGACGCCGGGCGGGGTGAGCACTCGCAACATGGTCGGCGAGCGCACCGACTCGCTCCGACGGGCTGCTCGTAGCGTCGGTGCCCGCGCGGTGAAGGGCTCGGGTCTCATCGCACCGACAATGCAAAGCCGGGAGGACCCCATGCGTTCACCGAGGTGGTTGCTTGAGCGGGCCGTAGCGCGTCGTCGAGAGAAGCTGAAGCTTCGCCGCATCGGTGCGGGGACCGACGTCTATCGAATGGTGCACGGCGCCGCAGATGATTTTCCCGGCGTCGTCATCGATCGCTATGCATCGGTGGCACGCATCGAGTTGTATGACGAAGGGTGCGCACCTCTGGTGAATCAGCTCGCGGCGGCGCTCCTCGACGTCGAGCCTATGCTTCAGGGCGTCGTGGCGCTGGTCAGAGGCAAGCGAGGCAGGGGTCGCTTATGGGTCGCCGCCGGTCACGTGCCGAGCGCCCACGTTGTCCACGAGGACGGGTGGCGCTACCTCGTTCGTTGCGCCGAGGAGGACGCCGTGGGGACGGGGATCTTTGTCGACCAGAGAGAGGGACGCCGCTTCGCTTCCCGCTTCGCCAGAGGGCGGCCCGCGCTCAATCTTTTCGCGCACGCGGGGGGCTTCGGGGTTGCTCTCGTCGCCGGTGGGGCCAGTCGGGTCGATCACGTCGATGCCGCCCGCAAGTGTGCCACTTGGGCAGCCTTGAATCTTGCTCTGAACGGTGTGGACCCGCGGGGGCATCGCTTTCTCGTGGATGACGCCTTCCGCGTGCTACAGCGCGCTGCGCGTCGCGGCCCGCAATACGGCGTGGTGGTATGCGACCCGCCGACAACCGCCCTCGATCCCCGAGGAAAGCGTTTTCTCGCGCGCGAGCGATTGCCCGAGCTTGCGACGCAGGCGTGCCTTGCTTTGCTCGAGGGGGGAACGTTGCTGCTCTCCATCAACGACCGCAGCGTCCCAGTCGAAGGCGTCGAGCAAGCCGCGCGGGAAGGCGCCGCGGCCGCCGGACGTTCGGTGCTCGCGCTCGAGGAGGTCGCCCTCGGACCCGACCTTCCCCCCGACTCCGATCAGAGCTTGCGGCCCATGCGTGGCGTGCGTCTCACGGTAGCGTGAGCGAACGACTTGAGGCAGCCTGCACCCATGCCGTCGACCCCTGCGTTCCTCGTGTGGTCACTGGCGGGATGGATTCTCTCCTCTTCCGCCGCTGCCTTTACGGCCCCGACTGCTCATGACGTGCAGAGTGCCATCGAGCACGCGCGCCATGAGACGAGCACTGCGAAGCGATTGCGCATCGTCAGTGATCCGTTTGTAGGCGCTCCTTACGCGGTCTCGCCTCTCGGGGAGGGCAAGCCGCACTCACCCGATCCCGACCCGACGATCCGCTTCGATGCCTTCGATTGCACGACCTTTGTGGAGACCACCATGGCGCTCGCGATCGCCGATAGCCTCGACGATGCGCAGGTGCTCCTAGACCACCTGCGGTATCGACGAGGAGAGCGGGACTTCTTGGCGCGCCGCCATTTTCCTGAGGCAGAGTGGTTGCCTGAGTTGATAGCGCTCGGATTCTTGACGGACATTACGCGTAGCGTCGGGGCACGGGACGTGAGCGTGGCGACCAAGGCGCTGAACCCCCGGGTATGGGCCCAGCGCAAGAGACCCTCCCACCTCGAGCTCCCCGATGATCGTATCCCGAAGGGGGTGTTTTCCGTCGACACCTGGTCTTTGGACAATGCCCGCCGTGGCCAGACGCTCATTCCTCCAGGGACCTTGCTCAACGTCGTGCGCGCCGATTTCTCTTCGGTGCCCGTCAGGGTGAGTCATCAAGGGCTCGTCGTCGAAAAAGGAGGGCGCCTGTTCCTGCGGCACGCCGCGGACCGCATGTACCATGCGGTCGTCGACGAACCTCTCGACGCATTCTTCCGCCGGATGCAGCAGTACCGACGTTGGCCCGTGGTGGGGGTGAACCTTCTTCGCGTGGAGAGGCCGTTGGGTTGGCGGCAGCAGCTCGAGGGCGCCAAGGCCGGCAGCAACAGCGAGAGCCGATACCCAGAGAAAACCCTGTGAAGAGAGCCTTTCATCGCAACAGCATCGCTGTGACCTTTGTACGACCGGGTTGTGCTCTTGCGCCGCACCTGTGCGACTATCGACCAGCGGCGACCACCACGGCGCCGTGCGGAGGCCCGCCATGAAGTTGCTCGCCGCCTTCTGGGTCGTTGCGCATGCGACCAACATCGGAGCAGCTCCCGAACTCGACGCTGCGATCCAAGAGCTGATGTCTGCCGCGCCAGATGCTGCTCGCGTGGTGGTGGGGCCCGTAGGTGACAACGACGAGGAGAGGTCGGCCCGCTTGCAGCAGCAGGTGGTGCAGGCGCTGCGGGTTCGTGGCCGTGAAGAGGTGCTGACGCCCGCCATGGTGCAGGAGGCCCTCGACGCTGCCGCCAGCGCGGCGCTCGAGCGCGGAGACCCCGCGGTTCTCGGCGACCTCAGCGCCGACCACGTGATCTTGGGGACGGTGCTCGACGCTGGCAACGAACTCGCGCTGGAACTGCGGCTGCTCGATGTCGAGTCGGGTCGATCCGTGTCGCAGCAAACCGTTACTTTGTCGGGCGCTCGTGCAGCCAGCAGCGTTGGCGCACCAAGTGTGCGGCAGGGCATCGACGACGCTGCGGTGCAGCTGCAACAGTCCCTCGGCGCTCTCCCGGGCAATCCTCGTTATCAGCGCATCGCGGTGCTCCCCCTCGATGCCAGGGGCGACGCCGTTACCGCGAGTGGTGCCGATCGCCTCGCGCAATCCCAGCTGACTGCCGCACTAGATCGCGCCGGCTACCTCGTCGTGGAGCGAGGGGAACTCTCGGCAGCCCTCGACCAAATGGCGCTCGGTGCCGCGCTCGGCGAAGAGAGCGCGCCACAGCTGGGCAAGCTCCTCGACGCGCAGGCCATCGTCTTCGGCGCCGTCGCCGACGCAGGGGACGTGTTCGCCTTGACGTTGCGGGTGGTCTCCACCGAGAGCGCTGTGGTGCTCGGCACAGCCAGTGCCGAGCTGCCCCGCGACGGCGTCGTCACCCTCGCAGAGGGGATGATCGAGACTCGAACCCCGGCAGAGGCCGCGGTGCGCTCCGCTGTCGTTCCCGGTTGGGGGCAGGTGTACAATCGGGAGGGAGGCAAGGCCGTGGTCTTCGCGAGCACGGCATTGCTCGCCCTTGGCGTTACCGCCGCTCTTGGCACGAGTGGCGCGCTGACCCAGCTGCGCTACCGCGACTACGCGCCTGTGCCCGGCACCACGCCCCAGGCGGCATCCGGTGAATCCGAGGCACTTCGGCAGCAGGCAAACGGTTTGTACCTCGCCGCGGGCGCGAGCGCCGCGGTCACCGCCGCGGTCTGGGCCGGTAGTGCAGTCGACGCTCTCTTCACGGCGCTTCGCCACGAGTGAGTGCGCCCATTGCGGCGCAGTCTTGCTAAGGTCCCTCAGGCTCTGCAGTGGCCCTGCGGAGCGGGAGACCGAGAGTGGTACCTCAGCCTGACCCCAGCGAGATCCTGCGCAGCTACATCAGCGAGCACGGCCTGAAGTCGAGCCGTCAGCGCGAGGTGATCGCCGAGGTCTTTTTCTCCTCGGGCGGGCACCTCAGGGTCGAGGAACTCCTCGAGAGGGTGCGAGCTGTGGACCCTCGCATCGGCCAAGCGACGGTGTACCGCACCATGAAGCTGCTGACGAAGTGCGGGCTCGCCCAACCCCGGCATTTCGGGGATGGCCACACTCGCTACGAACCAGTGGCTCCCGATGAGGGAGAGCACCACGACCACCTGATCTGCGACGTATGCGGGCGGATCGTGGAGTTCATGGACGAGCGGATCGAGGCGCTTCAGGAAGAGGTGGCTCGCGCCCACGGGTTTTCAGTGACCATGCACAAAATGGAACTGTACGGCGTGTGCGACCGATGCCGCGCCAGCGGCGCCCGCCGCCGTCGTCGTCCGCCACCCGCCAGCTAGGCAACCGGGGGAACAGAACACCCGAAATCGCACCTGAGGCCACCACCCCAACGGCGTGGCCTATGGGCCCACTCCACCACATTGTCAGGATCGGCGTTGATATTGATAATGATTCTCTCTATTGACATTGGAGCGGCGCCTTCCTACTCCTGATCCCATCCTCGGGCCGAAGTCGAGTCTCGAGGGGAGCCTCAGCCATGACCTTCCGCGCCCGCAGTCTCAGCCGTACTCTTCTTGTCCTTTGTGTCGCTGGAAGTGCTGCGACCGCCTGTGCACCCCAGTTCCCCGCAGGGGGACAACCTGTCCCAGGGGTAGATTCCGGTGAGGTCCCGCCCACCACCTACGCCTTTGCGAGCCGCTTCGGTGAGGGCAGCAGCGTCGCCTATAGCGGCCAGGTACAGCGGCACCTGCTGCTCGACGATCTTGCCGCTTTCATCGGGGCCCTGCGCGAAGACGACTATCTCGGGGAGACCGCTGAGCAAGTACGGGACGATCTCGACTTCTTCTTCGACTACAAGAACCAAGGCGGCGCCGGCGATGACCCCATTCGCGTAGCTCCCGCCGGTGGGGGTGTCTTTCTGCAGGAGACTTACGGGGAGGTCGGCGCTCCAGCCAGCCTGCGAGAGAAACTGCCTGACCAAGACCTCGGGAGCACCACGCCGGTGATCGGCGTCGGTGACGGGTCCCAATTGCCCACGGCGGTCGTCGAGGGATGGCTGACCGAACTCGGCAACTTGGTCATTGAGCGTAGTGAGGGAAGAGTTCCGAAAGACCCGAGCGGGGCAGACATTGTACCTGCATTCGTCACCGCTGACGGGCGTGACCTCCAAGAACTCACTCAAAAGTTTCTGTTGGGCGCCGTGGCGTTTTCACAATGTGCGGGCGACTACCTCGCGGACGGTCCCGAGGGGAAAGGGCTTGCCTCCGACAATGTGCAGCAAGTCGATGGCCAGCCGTACACGGTGCTGGAACACCACTGGGATGAAGGCTTTGGCTACTTTGGTGCGGCCCGGGACCTGCTCCACTACACCGTCGACGAGCGCGCTGGTGTGGACGGGCGCGCTGACTATCGCTATGGGTATCACGACACCAATGCGGACGGTCGCATCGATGCCACCGGTGAATACAATTTCGGTCCAGCGCGCTACGCAGCCAAGCGCGACCTCGCGACCCGTGGTGGCAGTGAGACTGATTTCGCAGCAGAGGCCTTCCAGGCCTTCGTCGACGGTCGACACCTCATCACGAGCGCCGGCGGGGCCCTCACTGAGGTACAGGCCACGACGCTGAAAGGCCTTCGAGATAGCGCCATCTCCGCGTGGGAGAAAGCCATCGCGGCAAGCGCCGTGCACTATCTCAACGAAGTGCTCGAGGACATGGATCGCTTTGCTACGCTATGCGACGACGACAGCAGCAAAGAGTGCTATCGGTTCCTCGACTACGCGGCCCATTGGTCAGAACTCAAGGGTTTTGCGTTGTCGCTCCAATTCAACCCACGTTCGCCCCTATCATCGACCCAGCACACGACGCTGCAGGGACTCATTGGAAGTTCCCCGGTGCTGCCTGGTGCTGAGGAAACAATGATCAGCGCCTATCGCGCCGATCTCCTGACTGCCCGTGGCTTGCTGGGTGACGTATTCGCATTCGATGCAGTGAATCTGCAGACCTGGTGAGTGAGAAAACCACGAGGGAGGTTAGCCATGCTGCGTCTCATCAAGCTGGTCCCCGCTCCTTTGCTGATCGTGTCGCTGGTCTCTGGCTGTACCGCCGCGGAGCCATCGCAAACGGAGGTCTCGTTCGATCGCACGGGCATGCTGGCGAATCTTGCCGATGCGGTGGTGCTGCCGACGCTCCGGCGCTTCGATGAGCTAACTGTTGGGCTCGTGACATCGTGCGCGCAATGGGAGGTTTCGCCCGAAAGTGATGATTCGCGCGCCGCAGCGAGGCTGGCTTTCGCGCAGACAGCTGACCTATGGCAAGAGGCAGAGTTGTTTCAAATCGGGCCCGCCGGCGTCATGGGACAGGTCATGGGGGGAGAAGACCTGCGCGACGAGTTGTATTCATGGCCCCTGACGAATGCATGCGCCATTGACCAGCTGATCATGGGCGACGCCTTCAGCGCGCCAGGTTTTTTCACGGGAAAACTCGTGAATGTGCGAGGACTTGATGCTCTCGAATACGTGCTCTTCATCGAGAGCGACGACAATGCCTGCCCCGGCCCTTCAGCCATCAACGCCGAGGGGAAGTGGAATACGCTCACGCCCGCCGAAATTCGGCGACGCCGGGCGACCTACAGCGCCGCGGTAGCCCGGGATCTTCGAGAGCGTGCCCGGGAATTGCTGGCGAGTTGGGAGACGCAGACCGGGGACTTTCGGGGGGCCTTCGCCAACGCAGGGGAAGATGACCGCGTCTACCAGCGCGCCGGTGAGGCCATCGACGCTGTTTATGCGGCGCTATTCTATCTGGAACTCGTCACCAAAGACCGAAAACTCGCCGTGCCTGCGGGGCTACACATCGATTGTGTCGCCGAGAGCTGCCCGGACCTTATTGAGTCGCGCTACGCGAAGCAGTCGCTGTCCTTTATTGCGGCGAATCTGCGCGGATTTGAACGTCTTTTCTTCGGTCGTTCCTTTCCTGATGGTGCCGAGGGGCTTGGTTTGGATGATTATTTGGTCGCGGCCAATGCTGCCGAGGTCGCCTCTGCCATCGAGACCAATCTGCGCGCCGTGCAGCAAGCGATCTCCAGCTTCGATGGTGACCTTGACGAGGTTCTCCGCAGCGATGTGCAGCGGGTTCGGGAACTCCATACGCTCATGCGAGCGCTCACCGATGACCTGAAGACACAGGTCCCATCCGTCCTCGGTTTACGCGTGCCTCAAGAGGGTGCAGGTGACAACGACTAGTGTCGACGAGCAGT
Organism: Myxococcota bacterium; assembly: GCA_049429145.1. Classification (GTDB taxonomy): domain Bacteria; phylum Myxococcota; class UBA727; order UBA727; family CAYLZW01; genus JBMTAX01. The sequence goes on along the minus strand of JBMTAX010000053.1, from coordinate 2,357 downwards.
CTCGCTGGAAGCGTTCGCTGAGGTGGCTGGAGCGCCCCATAGATGCGGCTGGTCTGGGCGTCATGCGTGCTCTTCTTGGTGTGCTGCTCATCGTGGGAACCGTTCGGTTCATGGCGCAGGGGTGGGTGCCTCGTCTCTACGAGGAACCTTCCTACTTTTTCAAATACTGGGGCTTCTCCTGGGTCAAGACGTGGCCGCTTTGGGGCATGTATCTCCATTATTCGGCTCTCGTAGGGCTGGCCGTTCTGATCGCTATCGGTCTGTATTGTCGGACAGCCCTTGCGGCATTTGCCCTTCTTTTTTCCTATGTGCAGCTTATCGACGTCACCAATTACCTGAATCACTACTATCTTCTCTTCCTGCTGTTGGTCATCCTGGCGTTCCTTCCCGGAACTCGCGTCTTCTCCATCGATGCGTGGCGCAACCCTGAAAAGGTCAGCGGCACCGTCCCGGCGTGGCACATCTACGTGCTGCGTTTTCAGCTGGCGGTGGTTTATTTCTTTGCTGCTCTCGCCAAAATTGGCCCCGACTGGCTTCGCTACGGGCAGCCGCTGGGGATATGGCTCGGGGCCAGAAGCGACCTACCTCTCATTGGCCCGTTGCTCCAATGGCCTCACGCGCCCCTCGCTTTTGCGTGGGGGGGCTTCCTGTATGACCTCACCATTGTGGCTTGGCTTTCGTGGCGGCGTACTCGAGTCCTCGCGTATCTGACGGTCCTGGTTTTTCATGGACTCACGAGCATGCTCTTCGACATTGGCATGTTCCCAGGAATCATGATCATCGGGACCACGGTGTTTTTTCAGCCCGCGTGGCCGCGACGCACGTTTCTTCATCGCTGGCTCCCCCGCCTTCCAGAGACGCGCGCTCCGGCGATGTCACCCCCTTCGGCAATGGGCCCGCGGTGGCGTTGGACATTCGTCGCGGTTGCCTGCCACGTTGTGCTGCAACTTGGCTTGCCCTTGCGGCATTGGATTTACCCCGGTGACGTCTTGTGGGGGGAGCAGGGCATGCGCTGGTCATGGCGGGTGATGGTGCGGGAGAAAGACGGCGCCGTTCAGTACCGTGTCCGCCAGCGCCGCACCGGACGGGAATGGTTGGCGAGCCCTCATGACTATCTTACTTGGCGACAAGCCCATGAAATGAGCGGTCAGCCTGATCTCATCTTGCAACTCGCACACCATATCGGCGCAGATTTTAAAAGGCGCGGTTTCGAGGACATAGAGGTCTTCGCGGATGTGAAGGTCTCTCTGAATGGTCGTGCAGCTGCGCCCCTCATCGATCCAAATCTCGACCTGCTGCAGATTGTCGATGGGGTAACTCCTGCGACATATCTCCTGCCTCCCCCCAACAGCGCGCCGCTCCACCCCAAGGGGATGACCACGTGGATGGCAAAGGATTCGGATTCGTGACTCAGCGACGAAGTCATCGTTGGCCTGTGGCGGTGCTTTTCCTCTGTTGTCAGTCGGCAGCAGCCGGGGAAAATTCCCCTGCGGACGACGGTGGAAATAGTCGTTCATCCTCGACAATGGAGGGGGATTCCGCGGCGGAGACAGCAACAGCAACAGCAACAGCAACAGCAACAGCAACCGCCACCGCCTCCGATGAGTGGGGAGAGTCCGAGGCCCTTTCCACGACCGAGAGCGCCAATGAAAACAGCCCAGACGAGGGATTCATCCCCGAGGCGCTCGTCCCCCCAGCAAGCGACGGAACCGTTATCGTCGGCGATCGGCGAGCTCGTCGACGCGTCTCGGGTTCAGCCCATGTGGTCAGCGAAGAGGAACTCGAACAACTCGAATATGATGACGCCCACCAGGTGCTGCGGCGTGTGCCGGGTGTCTACCTACGAGATGAAGAGGGGTTTGGACTGCGACCCAACATCGGTCTACGCGGCGCGAACTCCGACCGCTCGAGCAAAGTAACGCTGCTCGAGGACGGTGTCCCCCTGTCTCCTGCACCCTATAGCGCCCCCGCCGCGTACTATTTTCCGCTGACGACCAGGCTTATTGGGGTGGAAGTCTTCAAAGGTCCCGCATCCGTTCGGCACGGTCCCCAGACCATCGGCGGCGCTATTAACTTGCGGACGCGCCGCGTGCCTTTTCAGGAGGAAGCCGTCGTCGATGTGGGCGGGGGGGCTTACGGAGGCGGCAAGGCACACGCCTTCGTCGGCTTTGGTGATGAGCGCAATGGGGCGATCCTCGAGGGAATTCACCTCAAGTCAGACGGGTTTAAGGAACTCGATGGGGGAGGGCCCACTGGATTTCGGCGCAATGACCTGATGTGGAAGGGGCGCCTTTCCAGTGATCCACTGCGTGAAGTGCGCCACTCCTTCGAACTGAAGTTGGGATACGGCGATGAGG
>JBMTAX010000052.1:0-10935 GCA_049429145.1 Myxococcota bacterium | reverse complement strand
AGCCTCCTGGAGCTCCGTTCGGTCAGCCCCCTGGAGCTCCGTTTGGTCAGCCTCCCTCGTTGACTTCTTTTCCCGCTCATCTCGGCGCCGGACCTCAGCTGTCTTCCCAGAACCCTCCGGGGTTCGGTCCAGGGCCGTTCGCCCCGCGTTCTCTCTCCATCGGCGCCTTCCACCCCGATGACGACGTGGTCGAAGTCTCCTCGACTTCGCAGCTGGTCGCCCTCGGGCCCGGGGGATTTCCAGGCCCTTCTCCCGGCGGCCCCGGCGGGGGCGCCGCCCCGTGGCCGGCAGCTGGCTCCCCCATGGCAGATCCCTGGCAGGTCGGCCCCGGCGCCTCTGGGGAGCTACCCGTCGTGACTGGAACATCTGTACCTTCACCGGCCGCTGCGTCCCCGCGCCCCGAGGAACCTTGGACGGTTGCTATCCCTACGCCTCCTCGGAAATCCTGAGGCGAGATGCCGAAAGGAGGCGCCCGCGGTGGGGTGCCCCTATTCGTACTGGGCTCCCGAAATCCCGAGGAGCACCACGCCGGTCACCGTCCCGACAGCCGCGACGGTACTGAGGCCTCCCGCCCACAAGAGGTCGCCGAGCAGAACCTCCTCGCGGCGCGATCGCAGGGCGGGGTCGGTCTCGCTCTGCTGCAACGCATGCATGTTGGCGTAATCGCTCCAGAAGACTCCAGCCACCCCAGCAGCAAGGAGTCCCGTACCGAGACTCAGCATGATCCACCCCGGATGCACCGCTCCGTAGGCAAGCAGCCTCTCCTCACGGTCAAGGCGTTCTAACGTCCCCTCCGAGGCCGCAGGCACTTCGATCGGCTTCTCCTCTGCGCCGAAGCGGGCCACGTTCTCTGCGGCGTCGTAGGCGACGAGGAAAAAACTGAACCCGCTCGTCTGCAGGCCGTCGGGGAGCCGTGCGAGGAAGAGGTCCTGCTCCCCCTTTGCCATGGCGACGCAGGAGAAGGCGTCGCTGCGACCGGCGGCTCGATGGCAGACCTCTACCCGCGCCACACTCGTCTCTGCATCTCGCACCACGGCGCTGATCACAGGCGCGACGTCTGGACCGCTGGCGGCGACTGAGAGATCGTCCACGAGGGGCGCGCCTTTGTCGAAGATAGCGCTCTCGGTACCCGGCGCCGAGGAGGATGAGGGGGCAAGGGCACCGCCAGGCGTTTCTTGAGGCCCCTGCGCCGGCGCCCTCACGGGATGTGCAACCTCGGCCGCGTCATCGGCGGCGATCGTCGTCGGCACTGCGTCGCCGGCAGCGGTGATGACAGCAGCGACCCAAAGGACGATGGCTCCTCCCATCCGGCTCTCTCCCCTCTGGTCGTTTTCCCCGACCGCTCTTAGACCCTACACCAGACAGCTCGCGCGCGGCGAAACCGAGCGGCCACCCTCGCATTGACGACGTCGACACCAACTCGTTGACCGGCCTCACGCGCCGCAGTCCATTTCCCCTCGCGAGAAGTTCGCCCTGGAGGGAACGCAACCCATCGTGGTAGCTGCCGTTGACCTTTCACCGGGCAGAGGCCCCCCGTCTCTCGACCTGCGCCTTTGCAGGAGCACGCTGTGCAGAAGTGGCTATCCCGTTCCCACCCTCCACGCTGGTCGACGTTGTTTGTCGTCCACATAGTAGCCAGCTGCGCGAGCATCAGCGTCGAGAAACCAGCCTCGACGGTGAATCCTCCTGAGGCTGAGACGGTGGACGAAGCCCCGGGCGAACTTGAGCAAACGCCTGTTGTCGTTGCCGCGCCCTCCACATGGGGGAGTGCACGAGAGCAGTTCGAGTTTCGTTGCCCTTCGCCTGCTTTCGAACTCGCCGAGGAACGGTCCGTCGAGAGAGGAGGGACTACCGTGGTGATCCAGGGTGATCACGCGCGGCACCTCGATGCGCAGACGGGTCCACTTCGTATCGGTGTGCTCGGTGCACTCAAGGATGCGTCCCCCGAAACGAGAGAAAACGTACAGCGCGCCGCGCGGCGCTTCGCCAAGGAACGCGTAACCCTCGTCGTCGCCAATGGTGACCTCGGCGAGGATCGCGAGCTCATCGATGTGTTCACGATGCTCGACGAAGAGATGCCTGTCCCGACGCTGGTACACAGCGGCAACATGGAATGGACCAGTGCCTTCACGCGCGCCCTCGCCGAGGCCGAGGACCAGGGGGCAGCCTTGCTGAATGGCAACTGGATCTCCCACCTCGAGTTGCGCGGGGGAGTGCATCTTCTCGTACTGCCTGGCTACCACGACCTGCGATTCCTCAAGCCGGGGGGATGCCGCTACGTCGATGACGATATCGAACGCATACAAAACCTGGCGCGCACCCTCAGCGCACGGGGCGACACCGTCGTCGTCGTCAGTCATGGGCCGCCGAGGCAGCAGGGGCACCAGGGGTTAGACCTCACCCTCGATGACGGCGGCCATGTAGGCGACCCGCGCTTGACCACCCTCCTCGAGGCAGGTGACGTGGCGGTGGGAATCTTCTCGCACATCCTCGAATCAGGCGGTCGCGCTACTGGTGATCCTACAGGTGAACTGCCCTTGAAGCTCCCCATGAAGCGAACGGTGCCGCGGCTGTTCGTCAACGCGGGCAGTGCGAGTGCCTACCCGTGGCAGCTCCTCGACGGACGCACCAGCGTCGGCATGGCCATGATTGTCGAGGTAGCGAAAGAGGGCGCGCGCGCCGAAGTCTTTCCGTTGCGGTGAGAAATCACACTCACCGTCCCCGCAATACACGCTCTCGAAGGCGCTGGTGTGCGGCGCGGACGACCTCATCGAGGAGAGCCTGCTCTTGCGGGCTCGGCTCCCGCGCGAGCCTCACGTCGAGGGCAAGCCGCTCCTCATCACCGTCATCACCCGGCTCTGGTAGCAGCGCGACGTCGCTGACAAGTCCAGGTGGAACTCGCGCCATGATGAGCTCGCGCAGTGCCTGGGCGAGGGCGCCGTCGACCTCGCCGCACCCGCATGCTCGGTCCGCACCGAGGGCGTCGCGATGTGCTCGCACCACTAGGCTGTCGCTGTGGTCGTGGTCGAGGTGAGCCTCCGCCGCCGCCAACACCGCGACAGCGCGCGGATCTCCCGCGTGGGCTAGCGCCACCCCAAGGGCGGCCTCGCAGCGACCCTGTAGCTCTTCGTGCTGCGTCTCGTGGGCCGCCTCCACGGCATTCTCGAGAGTGCGCAGCGCCGCGTCGCTCTCCCCTTGGTCTTCGAGGAACACCCCCATGTTGCGCAGCACCTGCGCGAGAGCCCCTCGGTCGCCGAGCGCCAGCGCTCGCTCTTTGGCCTCGTCGTAGCGAACCAATGCTCCCTGCGGGTCGTTCTCTTCCGCGTGCGCGAGCGCCAGTCCGAGGCACGCTTCCAGCGCCCCTTCTCCGTCGCCCAGAGCGTCTTTCGCCTCCAGCACGCGCACAATGGCTGCCCTGCGCCGCTCGGGTGAGCCCGCATGGGCCTCGAGGTTCGCGAGGGTCACCCACAGCGCTAAGGTTACCTCGTCGTGTGGTCCAAGCCGCGCCGTGGTCACCTCGAGGAGGTCGTTCGCACAACGCGACAGCACCCGGGGGTCACCGAACGAAGTGCGTCCATCGAGTGCTTGGGCGAGCGCCCCCAGGAGCTCATCGGGCAACGCCTCTGTCCCCGGCACCGTCGTGGTATCGATGCCAGCGAGGGCCAGGGCCTCGGCCCGCACAGCCATCGCTGTGGCGAGCCGCGGGTGCCCATGATGCCGGAAGCTCGCCACTGCCTCTTCGATGGCCTCCAGGGCTGGGTCGAGCTTCCCCTGTCGCAACAGCACATCGGCAAGCGGCTCGAGGGCGAAGGCGTAGCCCGGGTGAGACGGGCCGTAGACCTCGTGGCGCCCCTGCAGGGAGCGGCGGATCGCATCCTCGGCGTCCTCGAGGACCCCGGAGCGCGTGAGCACCTCGCCCAGGTTGAGCAGGTAGGTGAGGTGCTCTTTGCGGGAGTTGCCGTCTCGCACCGTCAGCTCGACGGCACGCACAAAACTCCGGGCCGCTCCTTCGTCATCGCCGACGAACCGGAGGAAACTTCCCCGATCATTCAAGGCTTGAGCATAGGGGAGGGCCGATTCCTCGACGCGGGCAGCGCGTTCCACCTCATCATCGAGCAGGCGGAGTGCCCCCTGGAGGTCACCCTGGTCGAGGAGCGAATAAGCCATCTCAAGTGGACGCCGCAGCATGAGCCCTCCCTAGCAGGCGAGGCGCCGTCCACGAAGCCCCATTCGTAAGACGACGTGATGCACCCAAGTCCTGACTTGTCCTTCGCTGCGTCTGTCGTCAGAACGGGGAGTCCCCGTAGTTCATGCCTCGGTCGCCCCCGTCTTGCACACGAATCCGTGCGCCCTCTGCCCGCCAGAGCGCCTGCACTGCAGCGTGCAGCAAAGGGTATTCGTCTCGCTCCACGACGTGCGCGTGCAGCCGCAGGTCTCTGTCGAACGCGACGACGCCGCTCGCCACCGACCAACGGGCGTCCAGCTCAAGCAGGTCGGTGGTGGTCACGCTCGCCGGCGGGAGGTCCGCAACTCCCTTGCTGGGTGCGAGTTCCACGAGGAAGCGCAGGCGTTCTTCGTAGGGGTGTGGCACTACGAGGGGAGTCCGTCGCGACTCGCGCCACAGCGTCGGCAACGAGCGCCCGAGCACCCTCTCGAAAGAGAGCTGATGGTCGCGTCCATGCCGCACAGCGAGTTCGCCCGGAGCAAAAATGATCTCGAGCTCGAGGGGACGATCGGGATCGTCCCGCCGCGCCCCCACGGGGGTCACGCTCTCCCACGCAAGGCCGTCGTTCTTGTCGAGCCCCAGCACGACGCGCAGACGCTCGACGGGCTCTTCTTCCGCCGCCAGGATCACACGGGCCTTTGCGGCGTCGAGGCCAGACAGCGTCAAGCGCATTGACCCGGCAGCGACCCCTTCCTCGTCGAGGCGGAGTTCCACCCGCGCCTCGCGCAGGTTGTCGCTGGGCTCATCGACCGGTAGGTCGATGAACTCGGCGCGCTCACCTCGCAGCAGCAGCCCCCGCTGCCCTTGCAGCGCCCCCGGGAGTCGGCCAAGGGGCAAGGCTGGCGTCGAGGGATCGAGGTACTGATACGAACCTCCCGCTGGCACTGCGAGGATGACGTGGTTGAAGGGAGCGGGCGTGGGCAGGTCAGGCACCACGTTGTGGGAGCCGCGGCGACTGACCAGCACAGGAAATGCGTCGAGACCCATCTCGCGCAACATCGCGAGGCCTAGGGAGGCCTGGTCCTTCGCGTCGCCGAGCCCAGCCTCGAGCACTTCTTCGTGCCTGCGGGCGGGGAGCGCTGCGAGATTCATGAACGTCGGAACGTCGTCGATGCGGTCTTGCAGAAAGCGCTGTACGCGGCGGAACTTCTCTTTTTTGCTCCCGAAGCGCCCTCCCGCGCGTTTCACAGCAGCAGCGACGTGCTCATCAGGAGCATCGCGTCCCCGCACGAGCTCTTTGTACCAATTCGCCACATCATCCCACGACCGATAACCATCGTAGCGCTGCCCCGACACCGTGTACCCGCGCAGCTGCGTGTGCACTTCGGTGGCGAGTACCTCCGCATCGGGTTGTTGCTCCTCGGGGTAGACCGCCGGCTGGTTATCGAAGACGAACACGAGCCGCTGGCCCGGCACCCCCTCGCCCTCACCATCGGGCCCGTGGATACGATGTGGTAACTTCACGGGGCGCAACGACGTGATGGCGCCGAGACGTGTGACACGGTAATCGATGTCGTAGGCGATGGGCGCGTCGACGACGACCTCGCCTCGCACCACGGGCAGGGGACCACCAATGCGCACGGGTTCGAGCCAGCGCGGATCTCGATAGACGCGCAGGTAGCTGAACTCGACCACATCGCCCACCTCAGCGCCGAAGGCTTTGGTGACGAGGTAGCCGCTGTCTTTGTACAGATGGCCCGCCGCACTCTGCGCAGGAAAACGCGGCTCTTCCACATACCGGTTGACGGGCCCATCCAAGACTTTTCCGTCGGGCTTCATCACCCGCGAGCGCACATGCAGCACGGCGCTGCGCTCATCGAACGGAATGCGGAGGCGTGCGAGAGAAAGCGCCCGCTCGTCGAGGAGCTGGACCCTCCAGGTGTGCAGCGATGCAGCATAGGGGCGTCGCTCTTGCGGGGAATAGGTGAACGTGAGTTCCGTCCGGTCGAGGAGCACCACGGCGGGCACCCCGGGGAAGTCACGCGCCTCGACCGCAGCTGTAGCGTGCATCCGCTCGAGCACAGGTCGCTGGGTGCCACAGGAGAGAAGCAATGGGAGCAATGCACACAGCGATGGCGAACAGCGAGACGTCGTCCTCATGGAGGCGAAGCATAGCAGCGATATCACCGTGAATCTGGGAACGGCTGTAAGGTGGTCTGTCCAGTCTTGCCGAGGACCCTTTTCATCGGTGTGTCCAGTGCAGCGACAGGCCGCATGGGGTAGCCTCGAGCTCCTATGCGCACACGAGTGATCGGATTTCCTGACGGCACGCTCGGCATTCAAGTGGAGGGTGCCTCTCTCGCTCTCCTCAAAATCGAGGCGGGCACAGAGCTCGAGTTGTCCACCGACGGCAAGAGTCTCATCATGACGCCCATCGCCGACGCGCCCGCTGTGGCACCACCACCGCCCCCGCCTCCCGCTGCACCGCCGCCCCCGATCGCTCCTGCGCTGCGAACGCCAGCCCAGTCCGCGGCGAGCCCACCGTCGCCTTCGCCCAAGTCTGCGCCTCGCCCCCCACGAGCACCGAAGGCGGCCGCTCCCCCGGAATCGGCACCGCCATCCGTCTCGCCTGCAGACGATCCGCGGTCGCGACCACCGGCGGCGCCCCCTGCCGCTGCCGGCGGGGCTGGTGTACAGGTCGTCGTCGAGCGAGATGGTGCCGTGATTGCGCGGGCCCCATTCGATGGCTTGAGCCTCACTGTGGGCCGCGATCCTAAGGCGGACCTGCCGGTCGACGAGCGCTCACTCTCCCGCAACCACATGCGTATCGAGCGTCGTGGCGCTGGGTTCTGGGTCGTCGATCTCGGGAGCGCCAATGGCACGTTCGTGAACGGGACGCGCATCAGCGAGGCTCATCGCCTCAGCGGCGGCGACGAGGTGCGGCTCGGCACGTGCTTCGTGCGCGTCGAGGGCGTTGAGGAGGTGGATGCCCGTTTGCCGATGGTGATCATCTCCGGCCCTCACGGCACGAGCCGCTTCGCCATCGTGGGCGATGGCGTCGTCATTGGGCGCGACGCGGCATGCGATATTTGTATCCCCGACAAGGGCGTCTCTCGTCGACACGTCAGCGTAAAGGTCGAGGGGGATACCTTTGTCGTTGAGGATATGGGCAGCCAAAATGGCACTTTGTTCCGCGACAAACCGTTGCGGGGGGCGGGGCGACTGTTCGCTGGCGACGCGGTCACTTTCAGCGGTCATACCGTCGAATTCGGCTTCCACGACCCCGATCCCGGCGTGCTCGTCGAGGATGACGAGGCGCCTCAGCACACGATGATCATCGACCGCTCCATCGCTGCACAGGTCGCCATGCTCGACGGTAACGGTATGTTCGCTCGCACGCCTGAGGACGAGTGGGATGGACCCGGCTCCATCACCGGCGGTCGCTAGCAGCAACCGTTTTGTTGTAACTGGGGTGAGGTCCAAGATCTCCCGCTGCGGGCCATCGCGTTCAAGATCCCCAGCAACTTCCGCATGCAGGCCGTGATGGCCAACTTCTTCGGTTTGCCAGCCTCCACAAGCCGCTCGTAGAAGGTGCGAATCGTGACGTTATGCGTCTTGGCGACGAGCGCGGCCATGTAGAGCACCCGCCGCAGGCTTGCCCGGCCGCCGGTGATGGTGCGCTTGCCGCGGTACGCCCCGCTGTCGCGGTTAAACGGCGCTACACCAACCAATGCGGCGATTTCTTTGCTGTTGAGCTGCCCAAGCTCGGGCAGTTCCGTCAGGAGCGTAGAGACGAGTACCTTGCCCGCGCCAGGCACAGAGAGCAGGAGCTCGGCTTTTTGCTGGAAGCCCGGGGCCTTGCGCAACCAGGCGTCGATGTCTTCGTCGATGTCCGCGATTCGCTCATTCAACCAGCGAATGTGGGCGGAGATGTCCCGCTCCAGCCTTTTGGAACGAGCCATCTTGAGCCTGTTTTTCTCGGCCGTCCGCATCTCGATGAGCTGTCGTCGTCGAGCCACGAGCTCCGCGGCCTCTTCCGTCAGGGGCTCAGGGAAGACCGAGGGCCGGACCTTCATGAGCGTGCCAAATTTGGCGATGACCTGCGCGTCGATTCGGTCTGTCTTCGCCAGACGCCCCATCGAGCGGGCAAAGTCTCGAATCTGGCGAGGATTGACGACGGCCACTGGGACTTTGGCGGCGGCCAACGAGCAGGCCAGGGGCCGTTCGTATCCGCCGGTGGCCTCCATGACGACCATCTCAGGGCGCATGGCGGCCATGCGTTCCACGATGGTCGGCAACGAAGCATCGTTCAAATCAGCACGGAAACGTTCGCCGACCGGCTCTACGTAGATATCAATATGCTTCTTCGCGACGTCGACGCCAACAATGATGGATGACATGAGATCCTCCGATTCTCGCCCACGCCCCTCCTTGCAGATACGAGCTCTTGGCTCCCACAACCGTCCGGGCTCCCAGCGAGACAGAAGCCGCGGGACGACCGAGCTGTTAGACGGTGTCTGCGCACCCAGGGTGATCCGGTCTATCCCGCGGCTGTGTTTCCGATACCGCGGGTGGAAGATACAAGGGTGAGGCAAAATCGACATTCGTCGATTTGCGCACCCGGCTCGTTCCGCCGGAGGGTCTGTTGCCAGACCCTCCCCCCGTCGAGCAAAGCTCGTCCGGGGCCCCCACCCAAGAACGCAGGCAGGGCGAAAACCCGCTGAAGAGGCTTTTCGCCTCAGCCTGCGAGGGCGCTCTGGCCCGAGAACCCGCCAGCGCTTTACCGTCGTCGCTCGCCTTCATCGCCTGACGCTCATTCGTCGACGATGACGAACTCCACACGCCTGTTGCGCGCGCGCTGCTCCTCGGTGTCATTGGGTCCGAGAGGCCGATTGGCCCCGTAGCCCACATGTTCGAGCTGCTTCTTCGGCACCCCTCGACCCACCATGTACTCCACCACGGCGAGGGCTCTTTCTTCCGAAAGTTGCAGATTGTAGCTTGCATCGCCGAGGGGGTCAGTGTGTCCCTCTACGCGAATCCGTTTCAATTGTGGGTTTTGCAGCACCACATCCACAACGTCGTCGAGAATGGCGGCCGAGTCTCGTAGCAGACGGGCCCGATTGAACTCGAATGGGATGCGGCTCGAGATTTCGATGCGGCTTCCCTTCAGCACGGTCACTCGCTTCGCCGGCGTCTTGCGGACGGTGAAATTCTGGATCGTACTTCCGAGGGGTTCCACCACGAGGCTGGTCCCTTGTTGAAGGTACCCCTCCACCTTCACCACCGACTGGTAGCGGCCAGGAGGAAGCTGTGTTCGGAACAAGCCGTCTCTGATCTCGACTCGCCGCGTCTGGCCGAATTCATCGGTGACCTCGAGAGAACCCGTCTGCGGCTCGTCGTCATTGTTGGTGACCGTTCCCTTCCACACCCCGTACCGCGGCGCCGGTGTCAGTCGAACATCGGCCGCCACTACCTTGCCCGGCCGCAGCTCGGGCATGACTTCCCCTGTGTCATAATCGGGGTGACGTACCTGTACCGTCAGGGGGCCGAGGTCGAGGGCAGGGGAGGAGAAACACCCGGCACCATCCACCACGATGCGGGGGCCTGTGCTGCTCGAGAACTCGACAAAAGCGTCCTCCACGGGTCGGCCAGTGCTCGCGTCCGTGACACAGCCAGCGACGCGTCCCGTCGCGCGCTCTCGCTCCCGCACCTCGACCTGCGTCTCGGCCACAAAGGGGCTGAACGTATAGCTGAGGCCAAAGGATGCCGCCCATAGCGGGTTCACCGGTTGGCCTCCGACGAGCTTCGTCGCCTCTTGCTGTGGCCAGCCGCCCGTGCCGAGCAGTCCAAGGTCGAGCCCGAGGTCAACATACAGGCCGCGACCTACCGAGAAGCGCAACCCCGGAGTCACGGTGAGGTGCGCGTCGCCGAGCGAATAGTCTTGCCCGCCGACCCCAAAGCCGCTGGCCACATTCACCGCTGACTGGCCGAACAGCTCCACAAAAGGCGTGACGTAAGGCAGCGGGGCCTCGACGCCCAAGCCGTAGACCAGTTGATCATAATACCACTGCGCGGTGGGCAGAGCGAGGAGATGGCCCTCCGGCGAATCGAAGTACAGCGCCTCGGGGTTCTCGGCGTTGCGTGCATTTTGGTACACGAAACCCGCGTTCGCATGGACCCGCAGCGGCAGGTCGTAGGCGTCGTAAAGGTCGAGGGTGAGGAGACCCGTCGTTGTCACCGATACATTGCCAAGGTCGATACCGACGGCATCCTGGCGCACCGGCAAGAAGCCACGCACGTCGACACCGAAGGTGATCGGCGCGAAGCTATAGCCGAGCTTGAACGAGGGAGCGAAATCGCCCGATGACGCAAAGACCTTGGGCTGGCTGAGGGAGTTCTCATTGCTGGCCGCGTGGGTCGCTACGCTGAGCTCCATCCAGCGGAACGGGGCAAAGCTAAAGCCGCCGATGCCACGCAACAGCGTGTTGCTGTCAGCACCATCGAGGATGAAGTCGTCGGTGGTGAAATAGGACCCCTGGAAACCCAGATCGAAGTACCCTGCCTTGCCCGCGCTCGCGCTGGTGATGCGGCGTAGCCCGGTCTGCCCCCACACGTTCGGCACGCTCTCTGCGACGCGACGGTCGCGCCATCCGGGGTCAATCCCTCGTGTGCCAACGAGTTCGCCCTCCTGCGCTGCGGGGTCATCGGGGTCGAGCAGTGTCACGGGGGCTTGTGCAGGTGCTTCAGGCTCCTCATTGGGCTGTGCCGCC
>JBMTAX010000051.1:0-10971 GCA_049429145.1 Myxococcota bacterium | reverse complement strand
GCGCGCCGCCCACCATTGCGGTGGCGGCAGAAGCCGCCGAGGTCAGCAGCAGCACAACCCCAGTGTTCTTCGCCGCTTCGCGCTCGTGGTACTCCCCCGCATCGCTGTAGAGCAATGCCTCGGCGCTGAGGGCCCCCACACCGGTGAGAAGGGCAACGCTGCCTCCGACGCCTGCCAGACTCAGCCCGCTCAGAAAGCCCAGGGAGCGACCCTCGAGGAGTTCATCGTGGTGGTCGTCGCCAACCACGATCGTCGTTGCTTGCCCCGGCTCAATGGCGAACGTCGAGGTGAAGGCAGGCTTCCCACGCCGAGACACCACCATGACGTGATCCCCGGCTGGTACTCGCTCTAACGGCGCGAGAGGCGTTTGGCCGATGAGGGCACCGTCGAGTCGTACGGTCGCGCCCCCCTCAGTCGTCTCTACCACCAGGGTGCCAGCATACCGTTCTGGGACGAGCAAGGCGCCAGCAAGTCGTTCAAGCTCGACGGAGAGCGTGTCGCGTGCTGCGCCTACGTCGGGCAGGAGACCGCCGCGACTGGTGCCGCTCGTGACGTCGACGAGTGCGAGGTGGAGGTGGTGGCCTGCGGTGTCGAGCATCAGCGTGGGGACGAGCAGTTGGTCGAGCTCGACCAGCACGGCTAGCTTCAGCAGGCATGAGAGGTCTGCGCTATGGCCCCGCAGACCGAGAGCCGATGCAGACTCGAGCAGATCATGTGTGGCAGGTGCCGTGACGAGGTCTTCGCCCGCCAACGTCTCTACGCTGGCGCGCAGCGTGTGCTCAAGTCTTTGTACTGTAGGCGACCCTTCGCTGACCGCACCAAAAGGGAGAAGCGCGACCCGCGGTCGCGCTCGCACGTCGCTCGCGCTGACGCCGCTGCTCAGCACCATGCCGACAAGTAGAGCTGTTGCCCGCACACCCATCGCGACAGCTTAGTGCGATTCGCCCCGAAAAAAGTAGTACGGCGCAAGAAGCACCTCGTCATCGGGTCCGTCCGAGGGGGCTTCGTCAGTCGTGCCCGGTGTCCCAGGCACGCAGACACCCTTGGTGGTACTCCTCGTAGCGGTTCTCTACGATCGCAACACGGGCACCGCGAACGAGGTCGAGGTAGTAGGTGACGTTGTGCAGCGACGCGAGGCGATGATAGAGCAGTTCGCCCGTGACGAAGAGGTGGCGCAGATAAGCGCGATCAAATCGTTGGCAGGTGTAGCAACCACATCGCTCGTCGAGTGGACGTTGGTCCTCCTGAAACCGTGCGTTCTTGATGTGCAGTTTCCCAGTGGAGGTAAACAGCAGACCATTTCGGGCATTTCTTGTCGGCATGACGCAATCGAACATGTCGACACCCCGAAGAACGCCATCTAGCAGGTCCTCCGGCGTACCCACGCCCATCAGGTATCGCGGTTTGTCGCTCGGCATGTGCGGGCAGGTCACATCCAGGGTGTGGAGCATCGCGCTTTTTTCTTCGCCGACGCTCAGCCCCCCGATGGCGTACCCAAAGAGCCCCGTCGACGTGATGTCCTGTGCGTGCTCGATACGGAGGTCGTCGTAGATGCCGCCTTGGATGATGCCGAAGAGGCGAGACCCACGGCGGTCCATGGTCTGCATACAGCGCCTCAGCCACCTGCTGGTGCGCGCCATGGCGACTTGCACGTCGTCCCGAGAACTCTGGCCTGGTGGGCACTGATCGAACGCCATGATGATATCGGCGCCGTAGCACATCTGGACTCGCATGCTCTCTTCTGGGGTCATGCGGAAACGCGATCCGTCGAGGTGGCTACGAAAGGTGACCCCATCTTCGTCAATCTCGACGAGAGACGTATTCGGACCTCGCGCGCGATCTTTGCCTCTCGGGGTGCCGGCAGCCAAAGAGAAGACCTGAAACCCACCGGAGTCGGTCAGAATCGGGCCCGGCCAACGCATGAATGCGTGCAGGCCACCGAGACGCTCGAGGCGCTCGGGGCCGGGTCGAAGGAGCAGGTGGTAGGTGTTGCCAAGAACGATACGCGCACCTGCCGCCTCGAGGTCATCGGGACCGAGAGCTTTCACTGAGCCCACGGTGCCAACGGGCATGAAGATCGGCGTCTTCACAACGCCATGGGGGGTCGCGAGTTGGCCGGCGCGGGCACGTCCACTGGTGTGTTCAAGCGAGAACGAAAATTCATCGGTTCCGAGAGTGGTCATGAGCGTGCCTCAGTCCGGACCTCGAGGAAGCAGGCATCACCGTACGAGTAAAAGCGATAGCCCTCGTCGACCGCCTCTCGATAAGCCGCCAAGATCCGTTCTCTGCCAACGAGCGCCGCGACGAGCATGAGTAGCGTCGACTCCGGCAAATGGAAGTTTGTCACCAGCGCGTCCACGGCGCGAAAGCGGTAGCCCGGCCGGATGAAGAGCCGCGTGAGGCCGCTGCCCGCGACGAGCTGACCCTTCTCCGTCGAAAAACTGCTCTCCAGCGTGCGTACGCTCGTCGTCCCCACAGCGACGATTCGTCCCCCGTTTGCCCGTGTCTCGTTCAGGGTCGCCGCCGCATCTTCGCTGAGCGCATAGGGTTCTGCATGCATTCGATGCGCGCGGACATCGTCGTCCCGCACCGGTAAAAAGGTTCCAGGGCCGACATGGAGCGTACACCGCACCAGCGAAACGCCACGCGCACGCACCTCGGCCAGCAGCGCTTCGTCGAAGTGAAATCCCGCCGTCGGTGCCGCGACGGCGCCGCGGTGGGACGGGTCAGCGTAGACCGTCTGGTATCGTTGTTTGTCCTCGTCATCGTCAGTGCGTGTGAGGTAGGGCGGCAGCGGGACGTGGCCGTGCGCTTCTGCATAGCAGAGAACGTCGCCATGAAACTGAAGCCGGTAAGCCCCCGGCTCGTCCTCGACGCGCTCGAGCACAGTGGCGAAGAATGGCTCCGCAAAGCCCGTCGCGGTTCCCCCGAAAACGATGCGTCCGCCGGGGCGCGCCGGTTTGCTGGCTCCAAGCAGGGCGACCCACGTTCCGTCTGGTTCTGCCCGCGACAGCAGCACCTCGACCCGCCCCCCGGTCTCGGCTTTCTCCCCGTACAGCCTCGCAGGGAATACTCTGGTGTCGTTGACGACGAGCGCGTCGCCCGCCCGGAGCAATGACGGCAGCTCCCGAAACTGGCGGTGTACTGGACCTGCGTCTTCCCGCGTCATGCAAAGTAACCTCGACGCGGCCCTGTCGGCCAAAGGCCTCGAGGCGATTCGGTCGGCCGGAAGGTCGAAGTGGTACGAGGATAGAAGCTCGTCATCAGGAGTGGTCACGACGCTGCTCCTAGCAGATTCACGCGTCACTCCCCAGCGGTCCTTTGCCCCGGAAGCGGCGCTTCTCGTGCCACCTGCAACATCACTGCAAGCGCAGGTAGCACCGTGACGGATGCCACCAAGCAGAGAGGGAGCCCTACCAGCACAACGAGGGCCATCCCTTCGAGACCCGCATGATCAGTGAACAGTAGGGTGGCGAAGCTCGCGCAGGTGGTGCCGGTCGTCAGCGCGATGGCTCGTCCGGTGGCTGCCACTCGTGCGGCCAGGGGAAGTGCACTCTCCTCGCGCAGGCGGTGGAGGATATGAATGCCGTCATCGACGCCGAGTCCGATGAGCAGCGGGACGACGAGGGTCGTCAACACGTTGAATGACATCCCGGCTGCACACAGGACCCCGAAGCTGACAAGTGTCCCGAAGAGCACCGGGGTGATCGCGACGACGGCGAGACGTGCGCTCCGGAGGTCGAGCGCGAGGACAGCGGCGACCACGAGCACGATGCCAAACAGCACCGGCACCACCCACGGGCGACTTGAGGCGACGATGGCTTCGAGCAGGAAGCCAAAGCCCACGGCACGCGGGTCTATACGTTGGGCCTCGATCCGTTCAGCGCGGGCTCGATCGCCATCGAGGGACGGCTCACGCGGGGTCGCATAGACCACCAGCTCTCCGTCAGGCCCGATAAATTCCGATGCGAAGGAAGCAGGGAGGTCCCGCACCGAAGGTGGGCCTCGCTGAGCGGCTTCCTCGAGGAGCTTGAGTGCGTCACTCACTTGCCGCAGGTCGCTCGCTTCTTGGTCGCCCAGCAAGGGCAGCAGGCCCTCGTACGTCTTCCGCTGCGCGGTGATGTCGTCCCGCGCAGCCTCGAGGAGGGCGACGCGGGCGTCGACGTCTGCGGGGAAGAGTCGCGCGACGCTCTCGGTCCCGGCGAACAGCGGACTGTCCTGAAAACGTCGTTCCACCTCGCGTGCATCCTCGAGGCTATCTGCGAGCACCACATAGGCTGTCGGGTGGATACCGAAAAGCTCCTGAACACGTTCGTTGGTGCGCAGCGCCGGCACCTGACGGTTGAAGATGCGCGAGAGATCGCGTTCGAAGTGAAACTCCGTTCCGACGCTGATGGCCCAGCTCATGATGATCGCAGCAAGGAGCAGGGTGCGGCCTGGCGATACGGTCGCGAGGTCGACGACGCGTTGTATAAGGTGCGAGGCCCCTGGCGCGTGACGACGAGGTGAGGCGGGGCTGCGACGTTCGATGAGCGTCCAGAGTGCTGGCAATAGCAACAGCATGAGCAGAAGGCAGACGGATAGGCCTATGCTCCCCGACAAGCCGAGGTGCAGCGCCAGCGGGTCAGGTGCGAATGAGCAGACCAAGAATGCACCGATGGTCGTCATGCCTCCTGCGACGATGCCTGGTCCTGCTCGTCGCCATGTGCGCCGTAGCGCCTGGCGTAGGTCACTTCCGTCTGCACGTTCTTCGTCGAGACGAACCATGAGGTGCAGCGCGAAGTCCACCCCAAGGCCAAAGACCATGATGCCGAAAAACGTTTCCATGACCGTGATGCGGGATGTCAGTATGGCGACGAGGCCCAGCGTTGCGGCCACCGTGAGCAGCATCGGCACCACGACGGCCAGCAAACGCCACGGATTGCGCTCCACGAGGCGAAAGAGCAACAGCACGAGGAGTAGACTCAGTGGGCTGAGCAGCTGCACCGAGCGTAATGTGCGTGACTGGTCTTGGGCGCTGATGGCGGCGAGACCCGCAAAGCTCCCCGTGACCCCGTGTCTCGCGAGTATCTCAGACGTGAGGCGCTCTAGTTCGAGGAAGAGTACCCCGCCTGCCTCGAGGTCCAAAATGTCGCGGTCGAGGCGGACCATCACGAGGCGAAGTCCCCTGGGGCGTCGACGTGCTGCCTCTGCCTCCGCGGCCGCTATAGCGTCTGCGAGTCTTTTCGGCGCACTCGCGTCGTCAGGATGTGTGGCGAGCTTGAGCCATGCGTCGAACGCTACCCGTTCGATGAGCCACGGCGCGTTCGCTTTGAGCCAGGGCACCGGAGATTCCCACAATACATGGGCCACGCCCGGTTGCCTGCGCAGCTGATCGCTTACCTCGCGCGCTGCATCATCGAGTTTCTCTTCCGGGCCTTCGAGGAGCAGGGGCAGCCGCGCGCTGAATGCGAGCCGTGCGCTGACGCGATAGTACGCGGCGACGAGTGGATCGTCGCGGTTCATGATGCCCGTGAAGCTCAGGTCTCGTGGCGCGAGGGCGCCCACCATCCCCAGCACGAGACAGGGAAGGGTCGTCCACAGCACGACGCGGCGAGGTTGGCGCCACGCGACATCGACGAGCCGGCCGAGCAACTCGCCCATGAATGCTCTCTACTCCCTCGACGTGGCCAGAGGCAGCGTCACGTCGTCGGAGAGCTCCCGGATGCGTGTGAACGACTCAGGTTTCGACGGTACGGGGTCAGGCCACTCCGTCCCGCCTTGCCATGTGCCGGCTCGCACCATCGACTCGACATAGTCCTGCAGGTTGCGCTGTTCTCGGATCGGCTGTCCGTCGACCACTAGTGGCTGCACATTCAGCTCGCTCTGCGAGCCTGGGAACCAGCCATCTCCACCTCGGGCAAGGAACCCGAGTGTGACGAAGGTAATCTTCGCATCGGGGGTGCGAGTGATGCCATCTTTGACGACGTCAACGACGTCTCCGTGTTCGAGCGTGATGCGCAGCGTGCGCACACGTTGCCCTTCGGAGAGCACGCCCGCAGCTCGGCCCTGAATGACGTGCGGTACCTGCTCTGGCTTCGAACGTGAGTACTCGAGGTAGACCTCCCGGCTCACCTGCGGAAACTGGCCCCGGCCCGTGCCCGCGCCTCGAAGCGCAGCCTCGAGGGTTTCGCGCAGCGCCCGGTGGGTGCTTTGCACAACGACGAGGTCGCCGTCGAAACGAAGGGCACTCTCCACGTCGATGGGACGCAGAGGCCCCCCCTCACGGGCGTAGGTGACATTGTCGAATCGTCCGATAGGCGCACGGATGCCGCCACCATTGCGCAGGGCGAACCATGCTGCACCTTCCCCCTGGGGGCCTTCTCTCCCCGCCCAGCGCATGGCGTCGGCGCTGAGGTCGCCTAGGTTCGTTTGGCGGTTGCGCACCTCCTCCCTGCGGCCTTCGAGAAACACGGCGACATCAGCGAAGGGGGTCATGCGCGGCGTGAGCACCGCCTGTACCTGGTCCTCGAAGTGAAGTGCGTCTGCCGCGATCGCCGCCCCCACCTCCCTCAGGGAGGCCTCATCCACCGGCCAAGGGCGTGAGACTCGCCCGATGTCGCTCAGTACCCCGTCGTCGTCAAAACCAGCGTCTAGTGCTCCGATGTACCGGAGTTGACCGTCGGTGGCGACGATAGCGACCGGCCGCCCATCGCGGGCGCGGCGCAGCAACGGATAACAGCTTTGTGCCTGCTCACGGCATACCGGGTCAGCCTCGTCGCCGGCCAAGAGGCGGTGGTCCAGATTGGCGAGGCGATTATCGCCACCGCCAGCAATAACGAGGTCGACACCGACGAGCCCGCTGTCGATGAGCTTCAACTCTTCGTTGACATCTTGTAGGTGCGAGATGAGCACGATGATGTCGATGCCATCAGCGGTAAACCTGTCCACCTGCTGCTGAATCCTTTGCCGCGTCTCCTCGAGATTTGTGGCGAGCCCGACGTGGCGAGGCACATTGGTGATGCTTCGTAGGTCCTCCGTCGTCGCACCCACAGCACCTATCACTGTGCCGTCGCAGCGGGCCAAACTCGGCACGTCGTCGGGAGTGGAGCTAGGGCGAAGATTGCCAAGGCAAACGCGCACACTCGGCAATATCCGGCCGGCCGCCTCTCGGGCCCACATCGGGGGGGCGTCGGCCAGGGCGGCTCTTGCCGCGAGGGGACCCTCGTGAATGTCGATGGTCGCGCTCAGGTAAGGAAATGACACGTGAGCGAGTTGGTCGGCGAGAAAGGTCTCACCAAGATCCCACTCGTGGTTTCCGAGGGCCGACGCCTGGTAGCCGAGTAGGTTGTTCCCGGTGATCACCGCGCTCTTCTTCTCTACCTCGAGGTGAAGCTCCGGTGCGGGCATCCAGGTATCACCTGCCGCTAGGATCAGAGGCTGTCCATCCACCCGCTCGCGCAGCACGCGCATCAGGCTGATCGCACGGCCGATGCCGCCTGTGGCCACGGCGCTGTCGTCGCCGCGCTCACTGCCGAGGAGCTCGCTCTCATTGTCGGAGGTGTGCAACAGCGTGACCCGCGTGGTCGTCGGCTTCGTCGACAGGAGCCCCACCAAAGTCGTGTTGCTCGTCGTCGTCGTCGGGTTGGGACCTCGCGGGGAAATGGGAGTCCCGGCGCAGCCGAGGGCGAGCGTCATCCCGGTGGCACAAGTGCGGAGACCAAGTCGTGGGAACTTCATCGCGGCCCAGCATAACGGTGTTCCCCTACGGCCACACAAGCGTTCCCTGCGATCTGCGTGGCCTCAAGAGGTAGGCGCCCGCAAGTGCGCTTCAAGCTCAGAACATGCGCGTCAGGGTCGCCCCCGGGTAGTAGCGGGCGAGTATCGCATCGTGGCGATGCCCCGCGTCGGCCATACCCTTGGCGCCCCACTGGCACATGCCTACCCCATGCCCTGCGCCGCGGCCCGTGAACGTGAAGTGTGTCCTGCCCGCTTCGAACTCCAGAAGATACGTTGACCAGACTCGATTGTAGCCCACGAGTCGGCGCAGGTCGGGGCCAGACAATTTCGCGCGGCGCTTCGCGCCACGAACCTCGAGCTGGTCGACACGTCCAGAGCGCGTCTTCGACAGCACCTTCAGTTCCTGCACGCTCTCGCCGAGGAGTTTGGCGAATGCTTTGTCGAGCTCGCTTCGCGGCACGCGTTCCTGCCACTGGTAGCGGTTTGCTTGGCCGCAGAAACCGCAGCGGCTTCCTGGGAGATAGGGCAGGGCACGCCCCCAGCCTTCTTCCGCGCTCTCGGTGCGGCCACCGCACGCTGCGTGGAAGTAAGCTTCCGCAGGGCGACGCCCGAAGGTAAGCACCGTCCCTAAAGTCTCCATGACGGCGCGTTCCGCCGCGGCGTGCTCGCGTTGGGCGCCGTGATAGACCTGATCGAGTACCGTCGACTCCATGTGGTAGGGCAGTGCGAGCCGTCGATACTTCTGCCACACCGCGAAAGTACGCGCCGCGACCGCCTGTACCTTGAGACCTTCGAGCGGCCAGCGCTGCGGAAGTTCACTCGAGACCACCCCGAGGACGTAGGTCTCGAGGGGTAGGGGATGCACCACGAGCAGCTCGGCATGTCCCTGATACTTGCGCCAGCTCACTTCAAGACGCTTGTGGTATTGGTGTCCTTCGAGGGACAGCGTCGACGGCCCCGTGACGTAAAGCTCTCCGTCCTCGATCTGCCGACGGTCGAGCCATAAACCTCGCTTGTCGGCCCGCAGCTGGAAGCGGTCACCCTTGGCCACTCCGCTGCCCATGGGGGTTCGCAGCTCGAGGTCGGTCCCGGTGAGGACGATGGCGTGACGAAAGCGGCCCACGGCGATACGGACGGACTGGGCCGCCAAAGCAGGTGACGGCACAGCGCTGCCGAGGAGCGCGAGGCCGCCCACCTTCAAGATGTCTCGCCGCGAGAGCGTCATCGAGCGGATCATACCGCGATGCGGAGCCAAGTCGTGCATCGCGCTCCACGTCTTCCCGCTGCCGTATCGGCCCCGTCTCTGCTATGGCCCTGGTGCCGACAGGAGGCACCATGCTCCGCTATTCGCAGCTCCTCATCCCCACCGTCAAAGAGACCCCCGCTGATGCCCAGGTCACGAGCCACCGCCTGATGGTCCGAGCCGGCATGATCCGCAAGGTCGCGGCTGGCATCTACACCTATCTGCCGCTCGGGGTGCGGGTGCTTCGCAAAGTCGAGGCGATCATTCGCGAGGAGATGAATCGGGCCGGTGCACAAGAGATCTTCATGCCGACGGTGCAACCGGCCGAGCTCTGGCAGGAGTCCGGTCGTTGGCAACAATATGGGCCCGAGTTGCTGAGATTGCGCGATCGAAAAGGGGGCGAGTTCTGCCTCGGCCCCACACACGAGGAGGTCGTCACCTCGCTGATCCGGGACGAGGTCAAGAGCTACCGTCAGCTACCCCTCAACGTCTACCAGATCCAAACGAAGTTTCGTGACGAGATACGTCCCCGCTTTGGCCTGATGCGAGGTCGTGAATTCTCCATGAAGGACGCCTATTCATTCGACCGCGACGACGCTGGCGCGAGTCGCACCTACGACGGGATGTTCGAGGCGTATTGTCGAGTATTCGCGCGCATGGGACTGACATTCCGCCCCGTCGAGGCCGACACGGGTTCCATCGGTGGAAACCGCAGCCATGAGTTCCAAGTCATCGCCGACACTGGTGAGGATGCCATCGTTCATTGCGCTGCATGTCACTACGCCGCCAATGTCGAACTGGCGGAAATCAAATCTGTTGCGGGCGCGTCTGCAACGGCGACTGCGTCTTCGACGTTGGAAAAAGTGGCCACTCCCGGCAAGAAGACCATCGAAGAGGTAGCAGGGTTTCTCGGGGTGCCGCCCTCGCAAGTGCTCAAGGCCGTCCTCTTTCTCGTCGATGATAAGCCGGTGATGGCCCTGTGCCGCGGGGACCACGAGGTCAACGAGATCAAGCTGAAGCGCTCCCTGGGAGCGAAGCAGGCGCGCCTGCTTTCCGACGAGGAGATCTCGGACCTGGTCGGCGCACCCGCTGGCTATGTCGGTCCCGTCGGAATTCCGAAGGCGGGCGTTCGCGTCGTCGCTGACCATGGCGTGCACGGGCTTGGGGGCCTCGTCACCGGTGCCAACGCACACGACAGTCACTTCGTTCAGGCGATGTTCGGTCGGGACTTCGAGGCCGAGCTCCACGACCTGCGCACGGCTTCGGCGGGTGATGCATGCGGTCGCTGCGGGCAAGAGTTGCAGGGGGCGCGCGGCATCGAGGTCGGGCACGTATTTTTCCTGGGGACGAAATACTCCGCGGCCATGCGGGCTCACTTCCTCGACGAGGAGGGGAAGGAGAGGCCGGCTGTCATGGGGTGTTACGGCATCGGCGTGGGGCGTACCGCGGCAGCTGCCATCGAGCAGAACCACGATGATGATGGCATCGTGTGGCCCATGCCCATCGCCCCTTTCCAAGTCGCTGTGCTCGCGCTCGGGGCCGAGCCCGAGGTGTCCGACACCGCGACGCAGATCGCGCAACAGCTCTCCGCAGCGGGGATCGAGGTGTTGCTCGATGACCGGGACGAGCGCCCGGGCGTGAAATTCAAGGACCACGACCTCATCGGGGTGCCCGTGCGGGTCGCGGTGGGCAGCAAAGGCCTCAAGGAAGGGGTGGTGGAGGTGAAGCGCCGCAGCAGCGGCCGCGGTGCCGCAGAGAAGGTCGCGTCGAGCGAGGCAGTGGAGTACCTTGCTTCCATCGTGCGCGAGCTGCTGCAGGCCGCGGAGCAAGCGGCAGAGCGTGCCGTGGAGGAGAACCGACAGTGACCGAAGGACGTCCGAGTCGTCCGCGCGTTGTGCGCCAGGGTGCTTCTCTCGCGGTCGAGGGTGACGGCGCGTGGCTCGATGCCATTGACCCCGCGGGGCTCGGCCTAGACGTGGTCGCGCACGCAAGAGGGCTCGTGCTCGCGG
>JBMTAX010000050.1:0-10985 GCA_049429145.1 Myxococcota bacterium | reverse complement strand
GGCGCACGACGCTTTGATAGAGAGCGCCGTCACCAAGGCGTCAGCAGTGCTCGAGGAGCGAGCGACGCAACTCACGAGACTGTTCGAGGAAAATGCCCGTACCCAGCAGTCCATGGGCGAGGCGTGGCAAGCGCGCATGGCCGAACAGACGAGCCAGCTACTCGCGGCCCTCGAGGAAGGAGTGAAGGCACAAGGCATACGCTGGCAAGAGCATACAGCCCAGTTGAAGTCGCTGACGGAGGAACGTGTGACCGCCATGATGGCCGCTGATGAGCGACGAGCAGCAGCTCTCGAGGAGCAAGAGGCCAAGCAGCGAACGCGGGCGGACGAACGCGACCAGCGCCTCTCCCATCTCCTCGAGACCGCGGCAACCGTGGCCGAGCGAGCCGCGGCGGCAGCGGGCGCACACGCTGACGAGCTGATGCGTTTCATCGAAGGCCAGCGTGACGCCGAACGAGCGCTCGCCGCTGAATTCCGCAGGTTTCTCGAGGAGCGAAAGGAAGACGAGCGCGAGCTCGTGGTGGAGTTGCGTGCATTCCTCGATGCGAATCGGGCCGACGATCACAGACTCGGCGAAGAGTTACGGACATGGCTCGAGGCTCGCCGTGGCGACGACAAGTCCCTCGTGGGAGAGCTTCAGCAGTGGCTCGACAGTCAGCGCCTCGCCCACGGGGAGATGGCGGCGGAGCTCCAGCGCTTCGCAGAATCCCAGCGAGGGGAGGACCGCGCTCTCGCACAAGAATTCAAGGCGCTCGTCGACGCACAACGAGGGGCCGATCGCGCGCTGGTGGAACAGATGCGGTCGCTCCTCGACGAGGAGCGTTCTCAGAGCCAGCGGTTTGCCACGGATATGCAAGGGCAGATGGAACAATGGTTGAGTCGCGCCGCCGAGCGTGACGCGGCCCTCGATGTGGCCCGCGTTGCCCTCGAGGAGAAGCTAGCAGCGGAGCGTGCGGAATTGACCCGTCAGGTGGTCACCCACCTCGACACCCACGCGGGTGCGGTGCGGGGTGAAGTGGAAGGCGTTCGAGGCGCCATCGAAGAAGGTGCAGACGCCCTGGTGGCAGGAGGCGTGGAGCTGTCTGCCCTCGCGGAGCGCTTGGCGGTCGCCGTGGACGGGTTCTCGGTGCAGACGCGTGAACAACTGGACCGGCTGGGTACCCTCGAGGTGAATCTGACCACCGGCGGCGCCGACAACGAGCGCGAACGCTTTGGTTCGTACCTCGACCAGACTCGCGTTCTCTTCGAGCAATCTCTGGAGTTGCAGCGCGAGCTGTTCCAAGGGGTGAAGGGCAGCACCTTGATTCCTGAGCCCACCTCGGACGACGAACTCGATGTCGCGGCTGGCGACCCTAGCAGCACGCCCCACGGCGCGGACGCCTGAGGAGGACGACGTGGAGGAGCTTGAAAACGACGGTGCGCTGCCGGTGTGGCCGGTCTTCGCGGATGTGCTCGCCTGCCTCGGGGGGTTGGTGGTGCTGCTCTTCGTATGGGCGGTGATCTCGCAGATCGACCTCTCCGAGCAGCTCTTCGCCGAGCGAGTGCGGGTGAAGACAGAACAAGAGGCCATCGCCCTCGACAACGCGAGGGTCGCCGCCCTCGAAAAGGCATTGGCTGCCCCCATCGCCGACGGGCGCATCACCATGGACGGCCCGCGGGTAGGCATCCGCGGCAGCGTTTTGTTCCCGCTGATGTCGACGGAGATGAGCGACGAGGGCCAAGCTCTCGTGCGCGATCTCGCGGGCCCGCTGGCCTCCTACGTTGCGGAGGCCGACACGGTGTTGATGGTGAGTGGCTTTACCGATGACCTCGCTATCCACGATGGCGCGCGTTACCTCGACAACTGGGAGCTCAGCGCTCAGCGGGCGCTGACGGTCACCCGACTGCTGATCACCTCGGGATTCCCTGCGGACCGTGCAGTGGCGGTGGGGTTCGGAGAACACCATCCCATTGCCGACAACTCTTCGGAGCTGGGGCGCGCCCAAAATCGACGGGTGGAAATCGCACCAGTGCCCCGTCCGGCGGCTCGAGGTGCCCCCAAGGGCAGTGCGCCCGGCCGGAGTCTTTGATGCTCGGCCGAGCCCTCGCCCTACAGGCAGCAGGAGCAGAACGCTTCGACCCGGGGCACATGCAGACCATCTTTCGCCTGCTCGAGCACGCAGAAGGTGCGCGAGAAGGACTGCGAAGACGGCTCGAGGAACGCGCTCGTCGTCACGTCTTCGCGCTCGAGCTTCGCTTCGAGGCGGCCAAGGCCGCTGCGAACTCCGCGGTAGAGCAGGTGGCGCGCAAAGACCCGGGCGCCGCTAAGCTCCTGCGGTAACAGCCCCACGCCGGTGACGTCGACGGTGCGCGTCGTGCGGCGCACCGTCTCCTCGCCCGCGGAGCGATGCAGCGCGTTCGCCCTGCCCTCGAGCGACTCCGCGCCATGATCTACGCCGTCGAGCAGCGCTGCCACACGCGCCCCTTCGTGGTGAGAGAGGCCCGCGACCTCCTCGAACGCAAAGACCTGCCTGGAGATGAGCTCATTACCCGCGCGCACGACCTCGCCAATCGGCTAGCGCTGGTACTCGTCGAGACCGGCACTGCAGAGCTCGCGACCATGCTCGAGGTGGAGCGCATGGTGCGTGCAGCACCGGCCGCGTACGGCCCCTACAACCCAGACGCCTTGTCGACGCGGGTCATCAGCGAGTTCTCCGCCCTCTCTCCCTCCTTCGCCCGCGCGTGGTTCTCTTGGGTGAGGGACCTCGAGCCCCTCACCCTGCTCCCGCCCGCCCCCGACGAGAAGCCCAGCAAGCCCGTCAAGGGAACCAAGGGCAAGCAGGGCGCAGGTACCGCGGCGTCCTCGAAGCGACGAACAAACACCCGCGATGGCGGAGCCTCTCGCTGAACTCACGGCATGTCGGCTTCGACATCGTCAAGGCGGGACGAAATGTCGTCGATGAGTGCTGCCTGCTCAAGCAGCAGCGCCTCCTGTTCGTCGAGGCGCTGTTGCTGTTGCTGCATCCCCCCGACCAAGACCGCTACCAGCTCGTCATAGGCGAGGAAGAGAAACCCACCTCGATCCTGCACGACCTCGGGGAGCACCTCTCGCACCTCTTGGGCCAGGAGACCGAGGTGGCGTCCCTCAGGAGGAAAAATGACGTCCTGCTCCGAGTACACAAACGAGACGGGGCGGAGGAGCAGCAAGTCCTGTAGAGCTGTCGACGGGTCGAGGGATCGAATGTCGTTCTTGAGACGCTCATCGGAAGGCTGCGCGGCCTCGGCTGTGGGACTCCACCACAACGCGACGACACACAGCCCAGGCAGCCACACGGTACCTCGCTTCATTGCCCCCCCTCTCCGTGCCTCGTGGTGGTTCATACGGCGTTACCCGGGAACGCTTCCTCCACGGCACATTCCACGCCCTGTCAGGATGCGGCCGAAGGTGCAGGTCTCTCACTCGCCAGCGCCTTCCCGACGGTCGGAATCACGAAGAGCGCGGCGAGGCCAGCGAGACCTACGACGGAGTACACGATGCGAGCCCCCCAGTTGGTGTCAGAACTCGGCGTCGCTCCAAAGAGCGCGTCGATGAGATTATAATCAAAGAACCCGACGAGCCCCCAGTTGAGCGCGCCGATGATCGCGATGACGAGCAGGACGGTCGCAAAGACGTTCGCGTTGCGCATGGTATACCCCCAAGTCATGGCCGACGACGTGTCGGCGACGAGAGCGACTGACAAGGCCCCCATGGGTTTGTGTACCCACTGCATGCGCCGCTGGCAGTCACCGCACCGAAGCAACAGCAGCATCGGTTCCGCCTTCAGCTCGTCCGGCATAGACACGCACTCGTCTCGTCGAGGCGCCTTCGACGCTCGCAGGGACATCGACGTCGGCCTCGAGCACGCACGGGAGCGGGCCGGGCGAGAAGAAGGGGCGGCCGCTGTCAGCGACGACGACAATCGTTCCTGTCTTGAGCCATTGTGAGATCGCCACCGCCAACTGCTCTCCTCGGTCGCGGGAATAGACGAGATCCCCAGCGAGCACCACGTCGAAACGAGCGCCGACCGCAGGCGTGCGCAAGACATCGCCACAAAACGCGTGCACTCTCGGTGTCGCCCCGTGGCGTCGAGCCAAGATCGTGGTGGCGACACAAGCCAACGGGTCGATGTCACAGGCCACCACCTCTGCGCCGCGCAATGCACAGGCAACACTGGCAACGCCGCTGCCGCTACCGAGGTCGAGCACGCGGCGCCCGGCGAGAGCGATGTTCTGCTGCCGGACATAGAGCGCGAGCGCCTGGGCCCCCGGCCAAGGCACACAAAAGAATGGCGCGGCAACGGGGTGTCCGAGTTCTGCCTCGAGCGAGCCCCAGAGGGGGAGTTCGTCGTCGGCGTACCAGGCCGATAGGTCGGGCACCAAGGGCACGGAGCGCATGGGGGCGTGCTGGTCGAGCAACGCGCCCAGTCGTGCGGGTGAGAGAGACGGGAGCTGCATAGCCCGTCCTACCTGGTCATCCCTCGCTGCCCAAGTCCTCGCGGAACATGATGACGAGGCGGGCATCGGCGTGACGCGCTTTGGGCACCGCATGCTGCCACAGCCGCTGGCAGGCGCCCCCCATGACGAGCAGGTCTCCCCAGCCCAGCGAGTAACGTCGGGAAAGCCCTGCGCCAGGACGCCGCAGCAGGAATCGTCGAGGCGCACCGAGGGATAGGGTCACGACGACGCTGGAGGGATGCCCACCGCAGCGGTCGCCATGCCACGCCACGCTGTCTTCGCCGTCACGGTAGAGAGCGAGGCTGATGTCGTACAACGCGACGCCATAACGTTCGGAGAGGCAGCACGAGAGGTCCTCGAGCAACTGCTTCGCGGGTGATAGGGACGACGGCAAGTGGCCCAGAAGCCGCGGCACCGCCACGACTCGCTCGTACATCTCGCGACTTTCCTCCCGCCACGAGGCTTGCGTGCGCAACATCTCAAACAGCGCCTCGTGGCCGCGCATGAATCCGGGCTCGTGGTCGACCCACGATTCATCATCGAGCCACGTGCGGGAGAGGCCCCGAAGGCTCGGGTCAAACACGGGAGCTTCCCGACCGAATAGACAGGCTTGCAGCATGGGCCGCATGCTACTGAACACACGTTCATCCAACAAGCGGAGAGTGGATGACCCTGCGTCGCCCCCGCCTCTGGCGTCGCGGTCGCTCGGAGAACAAGCGTGAGCTCCTCGAAGAACAGCGTCTCTCGACGCTACTCCTCGAGGACTTTCGGCACCCCACCGCGATGAAATCCATTGAAGGAGGGCGCCGGGGGGTGCTCGGGGACTTCCCAGATGCGCTTGTAGTTGGGGGCTGCACCATCGACCCGCAGCGTCGTCCCCGAGACGAATGCAGCCGCTTCACTCAGCAAGAACACGATCGCGGCGGAAACCTCGGCCTCGGTGCCGAGACGAGCGAGCGGCACCATCTGCTTCATGCCGCGGATCGTCTCTCGCATCCCCTCGTCGTAGTGATCGAGACCACTCGAGGCGATCCAGCCGGGCGCCACCGCGTTAACCCGCACGTTCGAGACCGCCCACTCGAGGGCGGCAGTTTCGGTGAAGTTCACCATACCGGCGCGGGCCGCCCCCGAGTGCGCCATGCCGGGCATCCCATTCCACATGTCGGCGACGATGTTCACGATCGCCCCACCGTGGTCACACATCCACTGGCTGAAACACTCTCGGGCCACGAGGAACCCACCGGTGAGGTTCGTGCGCAGCACGGTTTCAAAGCCCTTCTGCGTGAGCGCCACCAGCGGCGCGGGATATTGGCCACCGGCATTATTGACGAGGCCATCGATACGGCCGTGCTTTTCCAGGATGGCGCGCACCGTGCTGGCGACATCGTCCTCGACACGAATGTCGAGGGGGTACGACGCCGCTTTGCCGCCATCCTCCGCGATCTCCGCCTGCACCCGCGCCAACTTCTCGACCTTTCGGCCCACGAGCGCCACCGTCGCTCCGAGGGACGCCAGTTCGTGCGCCGTACATCGGCCGATGCCGCTTCCGCCGCCGGTGACGACGATAACGCGATCGTGGAACAATTCAGGGCGGAATACGGAGCGGTAGTTCATGGGCGGCACACCTCGTGGACCTCCCTATCGTGAATGCGGCGACGACGCACCCGGGAGACGCACCCGCCTGGAAGGGTGTTCGTGGGCACCTCAGGCTGGGACTACCCCTCGTGGCGGGAGACGTTCTACCCGCCGTCACTCCCTCGCAGCGAGGAGCTGCGCTACCTGGCTGCTCGGCTGTCGTCGGTGGAGGTGGACTGTACGTTTTACGGCAGCCAGCGCCCGGCAACCTTTGCCCGTTGGTACGAGAGCACCCCTGCGGATTTCGTCTTCGCCCTCAAGGGGCCGCGTACCATCAGCCACCACGGTCCACCGGAACGCTTGCACGGCAGCATTGCGCACTTCTTCTCCCAGGGCCTGCTTTGCCTCAGGGAAAAGCTTGGACCGATCTTGTGGCAGTTCCCGGCCCACGAGGAAATGTCGCTACCTCACCTTGAGGCGATCCTGGCGCAGCTACCTCGTACCCACGCCGAGGCCCATGCGCTGAGCGACGCCCATGCGCTGAGCTGTGCCCCTGTGCCGTTGACGAGCTCCCAGCGCCCTATCCGCTACGCCGTCGAGGTGAGGAGCCCATCGGTAAAGTGTGCCGAGACACGCCGACTGTGCAAGGCCGCAGGCGTGGCCCTCGTGTTCAACGACGCTGCAGCCCCCTGGCCCCGCTTCTCGTCGGTGACGACTGACTTTATGTATGCACGCCTGCATGGCAGCGCAGCACTGTATGCGAGTCGATACGAGGACGAAGAGCTCGAAGGCTGGGCAGAGCGAGTGCATCGGTGGCGCCTGCAGAAGTGCTCCCTCGAGGAGAAGCACCCGCTCGAGGTGTACCTGTATTTCAACAACGACGCCCATGGGCATGCGCCCCATGACGCGCTTCGTCTCAGCGACAAAATCGCGGAGCGCTCTTGTTGTAGCCCCCGTGTAGACCGAACAGGCAGAAGGCGCCTGTTCGAATGAACGAGAAACGTAATTTGCCGACCACCAGCCCCATGCGTCGGCGTAGCCACACGGTGGGACAGAAGCGTCGCCTCCTCGAAGCAGCAGCGCGTCCGAGAGAGAGCATCACGCCGGTGGGACGTCGCTACGGCAACTGCGCGAGTGGGATGTTCACTTGGACGCGCGCCATGAAGGAAGCCGGTGACGAGGGTTTGAAAGGTGGCGAGTAGGTCTACCCCGAGAGCGAAGGGAAGAAGCGCAAGGCCCGCATCGCGGAACTCGAGCGTGCTCTTGGACGCAAGACCGTGGACGCAGAGATTCTGGAGGCCGCGGTCGAACTCGCAGTCGAAAAAAACGCATCTCGCTCAGTCACTTGCCCAAAAAGCGGAGTACCTCCTCGTCCGCGGGCAAACGGTCGCCCTGCATAGGCACCCGCGGTTCACCAAGGACGCGAACCTGTGGATCTGCGACTCGGCCGACAATATCGAGCGATGTCAGGGGGCGCTCCTGTCCTTTGGGGCTCCGGCGAACGTGATCGCCGATATCGTCTGCGCACAAGGCATTGACGTGGTGTGGATGGGTAACCCGCCAGCGAATTTCGACCTCGTGAAGGAGGTCCCCGGTGGAGACTTCGACGCCGCGTGGAGAACCCGGTGGTTGGTGACCGTCGAAGGAAGGCAGATCGCGGTGGTGGGTCGCGAGGAGCTCATCCGGCTCAAACGGGCGTCTGGACGGCCGCAGAATCTCGTCGACGCCGAGCTGCTCGAGGGTACCAGGGGGGTCGCTAGCGCCTGACACGCGATCGCGAGAGGGACGGACTCAGCGCTCGTGGAAGCCTTTGCCGTCGACGATCTTCGTCGCGCACTTCTCCGCCCGCCGCACGCCCGCCTCGCTGCTCTCGGCCGCGCTCACGCAGAGGCTGTGGCTGCGCTGCCGGCCGGGCGTGAGGGCGTCGAAGGCCTTCTTGAGTGCGTCGGCGTCGGCGGCGGCGCGTCGCTGCGGGAGCTCGTCGGGCATGCGCTCAGACGGCGCCTCGGCCTTTACTTGATTGCCCTCGCGCTCGAGTGCCATCGCCTCTTCGATAAGGGCTACCGCGTGCTTGCGGAGCGGCTTCCCACCGACGGTGGACCTGAACTTGAGACAGCGCACAAAGCGCGAGCGCCGTCATCCGGAGGATTTTCCGCCACCTCGGACTCCCTGGCACGCCACCTGGGGTCGCGCGCTCAAGCGCCCCTCCTGAGCTCGCGTTCGCCCTCTGATGACGGAGAGCCCCCGACGACGGTGCCCCAAGGACGCCAAGACACCGGTGTACCTTCGGCCGCGAGGGGCTGTTTGCTCGAGCGACCCCCTTCTGCCAAACGTGACGGAGAGCGACACAATGATGCATCGCCTGTCCGGTTTGACGGGGCAACTGCACTCTCGCGTTCCCCTATGCCCCGGGTGAGGCAGACACGTGCATTCATCGGCAACACCATGCGCAAACCCCTGGGCATGACCGCTGGCACGTCTCGTGTTGTTGACGACAGAGAGTGCGATTCGACGACCTATACCTGCGGCGAGGCGACAAGCTGGTGCACGTGCGCCTCTACGACGTCGCAACCCCTGAGGCCGGCGTCATTTTCGTCGGAGGGGTACACGGCGGATTCAGCTCCCCCGCGGGCGGCCTCTACGGACAGCTCGCCGAAGCTCTGGCAGCGAGAGATGTGCTCTGCATTCATCTCCGATTTCGGCACAGCACCGACCTCGTGGAGAGCGTGCGCGATGTCGGCGTTGCCCTCGGATACCTCGAGGATCGGAAGGTGCCGTGGATAGGTCTCGTAGGCCACGCCTTTGGGGCCGCGGTGATGGTGCGTGCGGCGGTGGGCATGGAGCGTGTGCGAGCCGTCGTCGCCCTCGCGCCGCAGAGCCACGGTTCGGAGGCGGTGGGCACCCTCGGCCCGAGAGCGAGACTGCTCGTCGTTCATGGGCTCGAAGATGAAGTGCTGCCTCCACGATGCGCCACGCACCTGCACGAGCGAGCGACACCACCGAAGCGGTTGCTGCTGTTCCCGGGCGCGGGGCACGAACTCCTTGAGGTGACGGAACAAGTGCGCGACGCAGTGCTCCACTGGCTCGAAGCCGCGCACGAGTCGTGACACCACAACCCGGAGCGCCAGGACGCGACGAGGGCGGCTATCGGCCCCCGGTCACTCGGTGCCAGACCCCCTGGATCAATTCTCCAACGTGGTTGCGCTGGGTCGCCTGGTTTTCGCCCCCGAGTGTACGCAACTCTATGCCCGCGGGCGCGTAGGTCATGCCGAGGTTGCTGAACTCAAGGCTCAGCTTCTTCGTCGAGTTTGGTGGCACCTCGACAGTGCCGATCACGACGCCGTCACCTCTTGCGCTCACGCGAAGATTGTTGTGCACCCCGTTCATCTTCACCGCCACATTCAACATGCCACCGTCGGGACTGAAGGGTTCGTCGGTTTTGAGCGCAGGTGAGGTCAACACCACCTCCACCTGACGAGGCTGGCTCGACCGGTTTCGCAGGGGATAGTCCATGCGGTAGGTCATGCCATAGCCAGCGTCGTTGTGGGCCGCGGCATCGCCGACCCCGCCCTTGTTGCCAGGGCTCGCGGTGAGGCCTTGGAGGTCTGTATGGCCCTCGGCTTTCTTGAAGCGAGTGGCCATGAGTAACTCGCCATGGGTGCGGCCTGGCACCACGTCGACGGGGGTGCCACCGTGGAAGATACTGCCAGGCACGACGCCATTGGGCCGGCCGAGCTGGTTGGCGCCAGCAGGGGCGAAATCACCGTGTCCGTCCCCATTGCGGTGCGCCACGCCGGCGGAGGGAAAGGACCCGTCGACGATGCGTCCGAGGTCTGTCTTGGTGAGGGGCTTGTCGGTGACGGCCTGCGCGAGCCGGAACTTTCCGTCGGCCTTCATATCGAGCATCGTGAAGACCTCACCGCCGGGTAACTGGGGCAGGCTCGAAATGACGGCCGCGCTGCGGGGCGGGATGGTCACGGTCTTACGCAAGAAGCCATTCTCCCCTTCTTTCTTCTCCATGTACGATGATGCGGCGATGGCCTGAGGTCCTCTAAACCCGCTGTTGCGCACATAAAGATCCGAGATGGTGCCATCGGTCTTGCTCACCTTCTTGCTGAAGTGCACCCCCTCCATGGTCAAGGTCAGCGGCTTGTCGGAGGGGTTGTACGCGACGACGGAGTTCACCCCGCTCTTCTTGCGGGTAGCGTCTCGCTGGGTCTGGTTGAGGACGAGCGAGTACAGACGACCGTGACCAGGGAAATCATATTGCGGATTGCCGGGGCGGCCCTCCATGCGGTTCGCTATGGTGTTCCCGATGAGACCCGTGGTGCTGATGGTCTCGGGGTTGTCGAAGACCGCCATGGGCGCGCTGCCTTTGGTGCTTCCCTTCGGCGCAGATAGCTCTTCGACGGTGCGTACTCTGTCGACGTGAGTCCCGGTGGTCGCGTCGTGTTTGGCAGGGCCGCTGGTGCCTGCCCCAGGCGTTACGGTTGGGGTTGTCCGCTGGGCCGGCGTTGACGCGCGAGGAGCCTGGGGGTGGCCTTGCTGGGCATGGACACGACGAGAGTCGGCGGCGCGCTCTGCGGTGCGATTTCTGCCCGCGGGGACAGCCGCTTCGCCTGCGCCCTCGGCGCGAGAGAGGGCCCCCAAGGTCTGGCGGCCCGCGACGCCGTCGGGGGCAAGCCCTGCCTGCTTCTGGAAGGCAACCACCGCAGATTCGGTCGCGGGCCCATAGCGGCCATCGACCGAGAGCTTGGCGCCTCGCTCGTTGAGGGCCGTCTGCAGTCGTCGCACGCCCTCTCCGGCGCTGCCTCTTGCGAGCAAGGTGTTCGCAGGGAGCTCTGCGAGTTCACGCGCGGCACCCGTGAGGGGTCTTGTCGACGCGAGTTTTCCTTGGGTCATCGGCCCGACGGCGCCATCGATGGCGAGCCCTTGGC
>JBMTAX010000049.1:0-11103 GCA_049429145.1 Myxococcota bacterium | reverse complement strand
CGTGGGAGTGGAAGGGGTCGAACGGCATATGGCCGCGAGCGCTGCTGGGCTCGTGCTGCCAGCGGCCAGGCTCTATATCCTCCGCGTTGGCATTTCGTTGTACGGACTCTGGCCCTCGTCGGAAACGCGGTTGAGTGCGCGAGTGGTGCTCGGGGTCGCGCCAACCTTGCGCCCCGTGCTCTCGTGGCGCACCAAGAGCCAGCTGGTGCGGGAGCTGCCGGCGGGTGCCTACGTCGGCTACGGCTGTACGTATCGCTGCCAAGACCGGACGCGGATCGCGGTGCTCCCCGTGGGCTACTTCGACGGTTATCCGCGCCTGTTATCGAATCGTGCCCATGTCCTCGTACACGGTCAGCGATGCCCGGTGCTGGGTCGTGTGATGATGAATCACCTTATCGTTGACGTCACACGGGCCGCACCCGCCGAGGACCAGATCGTCGCTACGTTGCTCGGCCGCGACGGTGAGGAGGTAGTGAGCGCCGAGAACTTGGCTGCGTGGGCGGACACCATCCCCTATGAAATCGTCACCCGCCTCGGTGCGCACCTCGAGCGTCGCCTCACATAAGTGCTGTCGAACGCACAAATCAGCGGTCGATCTCCGGTCCAATCAGGCCCAGGCTGGTGATGATTTGTTCGACCTCGTCGAGGCGCGCCCCCTTGAGCAATCGACCGAGCGCGGCCGCGAGAGGAAACGACGGGGTCCGCAAGCGTGCACGACGAGGACGGGGTCCCCCATCGCTGACGACGAGGAGCGAGAACTCTCCGCCGGCGAGCTCGACGGAGGCGGTGGCCATCCCCGCAGGAGGCCGTAACTGGCCCTCCTCGTTCCTCGGGATCGCGCTCGCTTCCACCCTGACCTCAGGTGCTGCGTCATCGAGCAGCCGCAAGGCAGACTCGATGAGCTCTGCGGATACCGAGAGCTCTTCGAGGCGCACACGGAAGCGCGCCCGCGCATCTCCCGCGTTCTCGACCGGCACGCGCAGCGAAAGCTCGTCATAGGCGAAGTAAGGTGCGCTGCGTCGAATGTCTTCGTCGGCTCCACAGGCCTTGAGCGCCGGGCCGCTGAAACCGAGGGCCCCTGCGAGGCGCCCGTCGAGGGCCCCAAGGCCTTGCAGGGCATCGAGGGACGAGGGCAGACGGAGCTGCAGTTCGGTCACCTTCCACAGCGGTGCCAGCATCGCCGGTACCTCCCGTCGCAGGGTCTCGGCGACAGAAACCGGCAGTGGCTCTCGCAGCCCTCCGACACACGCGCGCAGCACCCCGGTGTCGTCGAAGCTCACCGAGGGAAGCAATGCCTCGAGAGCGGCTTCAGCGCGCGTGAGGCTCCGCTGCGCAGGTCGTCCCGCGTGCAGCATCACCAGCCCGCGGAGGACACGAAGGTGCTCAAGCATGCGGGAGAGCTCGCACATCACGACACGCCACAGTTGTGCCCGTCGCGGTACAAGGTGATCGATGCCGCACATCCGCTCGAGGAGGAGCAACCATGCGAGTTGGTGGCCCAGTGCATTCTGAGGCTGCAGACGCTCGATGACCGCCAAGGCATCCTCGAAGGTGGCCTCTTCCAGGGCTTTCTCTAGACCTTGGTGCAGCCAACCGATCTCGACGTCACAATTCACCACACGGTCACCCTCGAGCTCCGTGCGCAACTGCAGTGGGAAGGGCAGGGCACGGTGATCGGGGCCAAAGGTCCACAGCAGATGCTTCGCGAGCGATGAGCCACGGCCACTGGTCAAGCCGCCTGCACCACGCTCCTCGAGGAGTTCCTCCTCTGCCGCGGGCCGAATGAAGTCGTCGTCATCGGGGGGAGACAAAAGCGCCGGGGTTCGATCGGCCTCTCGCTCGACGTCAGGCGGGGCATGTCCAGGCAACGACTCAATGAGTTCCCTCATGGCCGGTCCTCGCGTGACTCCCCGTGAACGCCCACTACGACGGGCTCCATGATGGCGCGCAACGGAACCAAGGGTTGGGGTTTTTGTGCGGGGTAATCTCTTTGCAGAGGGTGTCCGACGAACTGCGGGTACAGCAGGAGGCGTCGGAGGTGTGGATGCCCGTCGGGGTACACACCAAAGAGGTCCCAGAGCTCGCGTTCGAGCCAGTCAGCCGTCGGGAACAAACCATGTACCGAGGGCACGACGAGGTCATTTTCCTCGAGCTCAACGAGCAACCGAGCACGATAACCGAGGCGAGGGCTTTTGAGTCGGTATACGATCACGAAGCGGCAGCCACCGAGCCCGAGTCGGTCGATCGCCGTCAGGTCAAAGAGCTGGCTCAGGCCCAGGTCGCGGTCATCCCGCAAGAAGCTGAGCAGCGCGATGAGTCGCTCTCGTCCGATGGTGACCTCGTCTTCGCCGATGCCGCCGCGGAGACCACAGAACTTGGCAGCACCAAAACGCGCGCGTACCACCTCGACGATATGACCCGCACGGGCTTCTGGCCGCAGTACGGTCATGATGCTTCTCGTCGGAGGTGAGGCGCGGCTTCGAGTTGCCGCAAGGCTGCCTCGAGGTCGGCATCGGTGGGGGGATCTCCGAGCAAAATGACATCGACGGGCAGCACCCACCGAAGATCGTCCACGAGGGCATAGCCGGTCTGTGGTGCGAGGGCCTTGCGGGTGCAAATCCACAGGACTTGGCAAGGTTCTGCCATGCGAGTGAAGAGCCGCTGCAGCACTGGCGCAGCCTTCTGGGAGATGTCACCACAGACGACCAATAGGTTCGCATGGCGGGGGGATGCCGCGTCGCTTCCCGCACCTAGCCGACCGCCCGCTTTGCTTTGCACCCAGCGCGCACTCTGGCGGGTGGAGACCGCTCCTTTGAACAGCAGAGGCACGAGACTGCGCGGTCGCTCTCGACGGAACATCACAGGTCGTTCTCCTCGCGCAGTTGTGCCTTGGGGGCGCGGGGGGACCGAAGTGCACCCCGTCGCCACAACCACCACGTCACCAGGGAGGCCACGCCGACGGGCGCGACGAAGAGGCACAGCTGCGCCAGTGTGGCTGTGCCGCGAGGCATTGGTGAAGCGGCAGGAACGCCCAGGCAGGTCAGCCAGATGGCGCCAAGGAGCGCCGCTTCATACAATCTGACACTGAAACGCTGCCGCCCACCCCGGGGCTCAAACTCTCGTAGCGCATCCGATGCGCGGAAAGGGCTCCCGTTGACGCGCCTCGTGAGGAAGTGCACCACAGTTGCCGCGCCCGCCGCGGCGAGCGTTACCAGACAGACGAGCAGGTATCCCAGGGCGGGTTCCATCGTGGTCTAGCTCTCCAACTCTCTCGTGGTGCTCAGAGGAGCGGCACCCCGAGGCTACAACGACCCGGCTCCAGAGTAACGCCGTCATGGTGAGCTTCGCTGAGATCGAGGAAGCCCGCGTTCGTACGGGCGAGGCTGTGAAGGTGACACCCTTGCGTCCTTCCGAGGGGCTCTCACGGCTCGTCGGAGCGGCCGTGTCCCTCAAGCTCGAGAACCATCAGCACACCGGCTCCTTCAAGTCCCGCGGGGCGCTCAATCGCTTGTTGACCCTCGACCCTGAGTTACGGCGCAATGGCGTCGTGGCAGCCTCGGCAGGAAACCATGCCCAAGGCGTTGCCTATCATGCGACTCGGCTGCAGATCAGGTCGACCATTGTCATGCCCCTCGGCACTCCCCTCGCGAAGGTCAAGCGTACCCAGGACTATGGGGCCGAGGTCGTTCTGCACGGGGCTACCTACGAGGAGGCTCTCGCCCGCGCCCAGCAGATCACGGAGGAGCGGCAGGCGGTATACCTTCATGGTTTCGACGACGACTACATCATCGCTGGGCAGGGGACACTCGGGCTCGAGCTCGTCGAGCAGAACCCTTACGCATCAGTGGTGGTCTTGCCGGTGGGCGGCGGAGGGCTCATCGCTGGGGTCGCGCTCGCGCTGAAGACCGTCAACCCATCGGTGCGTATCGTCGGTGTCGAGGTTTCGGGGGCACCGTCGATGCAACGCGCGATCGAGAACGGTGGACCTGTCACCATCATCCCAGAACGTACCCTCGCTGAGGGCATCGCCGTCGGTCGGGTCGGCCAGCGATGTTACGAGATCTGTCGCGACCACGTGGATGCTTGGGTCAATGTCGAGGAGGATGAGGTGGCTCGCGCGATCCTCTACCTCCTCGAGCAGGAGAAGACCGTCGCCGAGGGCGCAGGCGCCGCCGCAGTGGCGGCCTTGCTCGCCGGAAAGGTCGAGGTCGCGCCAAAGAGCAAGGTGATCGCCGTCGTCTCCGGTGGCAACATCGATGTGAACATGATCAGCCGCATCATTGAGCGCGGCCTCGTGGAGTCGGGGCGTTTGTATCGCTGTCGTGTGACAGTGCCTGACCGACCGGGTTCGCTTGCGACCATGCTCCGCGTCATCGCAGACCTGCAGGCGAACGTTCTCGAGGTGCAGCATGAGCGTGCATTTTTGCGCGGCAGCCTCGGCCGGGTGACCATCGAGACGGTCGTCGAAACGAAGGGGCATGAGCACTGCCGCGAGCTGGTCACTGCACTCGAGGGCAAGGGCTTTGTCGTGACCACTCCCGACCTATAGCTGCCGAGGGCCATACTTGGCATTCCAGCATCGTCTCCCTGCGGCCCCCTCCCGTCGCTCCCCTCGCTTCGAATCCCCTACAGACTTCGCGCCGTTGGTACTACAACTCTTCCCTCTTCTCGGAGCTCCCATGCGATTTGATTTGCGCGCCCTCGTATTCGCCACACTGCCATTGACGGCCTGTCAGGGAGGGCACCAAGCCGCGTCGCAACGTGGCCCAGGGGCACCCGAGCTCGTGACCTCTTGCGAGGCTGCGACGTTGCGCCTCCCCTCATCTCACGTCGTCGCTACTGTCGATGGTACCCCGGTGCTCGCACAAGACCTCGGGGAAGAACTCGCTGACGCCGAGGCGAACGCCCTCAAAGAGTATTGCACGCAAGTATACTCCGCTCGCAAAGCTGCCGTCGACAACAAGGTACGGGAGATGCTCCTCGAGCGCGCGGCAGGCAAAGGCGAGCAGACCGGCGAGGCGTGGCTGCGGGCCCAGGTGGAGGCCAAGGTCAGCGAGCCTTCCGACGAGGAAGTACAACGCTTTTACACCGAGCGCGCACCTCCTGACGCTCCACCGCTCGAGATGGTTCGTGCACAGGTGGTCGATGCGATTCGTCAGCAGCGCATGATGTCCGAGGTGGAGACGGTATTCGCGGAACTCGAGCGCACCGCAAAGATCACTCGTTCCCTTCCTGACGTACGCCCCCCGCCGGCGAAGCTCGATGCGCCTCCTCACGTCGCCTTCGCCGGGGCGACTTCGCCGGTGGTTGACGTCGTCGAATTCGCAGACTTCGAGTGTCCTTATTGTCAGGTGATGGCGAAGGCCCTTGTCGACGTCAAAGCGAAATTGAAGGACCAGTCGGTACGCTTCTCTTATCGACATTTCCCCTTGAACTTTCACCCGAACGCTCGCCCTGCCGCCGAGATGGCTCAGTGTGCGCACGAGCAGGGGCGCTTCTGGGAGATGCATGACCGGATCTACGACGACACCTCGAAACTCGACGGCGCAAGCCTGCGTGAGGCGGCCGCTTCGCTCGGACTCAACATGGAGTCCCTCGACGCCTGTCTCGCCTCCGAAAGACCGGGTCGAGAGGTGGAGCTCGACCTCGAGAGCGGCAAGCGCGCCGGTGTCCGCGGCACTCCCACGCTGTACATCAATGGTCGCGTATTCGAGGGGCGTCCCGATGCCGACTCCATCACCGCCGCCATCCGCGAGGCGCTTTCCAACCAGGGCTAAGCCAGACGCCCACCATGGGACACGCTAGGATGCGCGATGCCGAGCGGACAGGGAGGAGCGCCGCATATGGGATCGGGTAACGAGGGAAAGGCGTTGCAGCGACGCATCGGGCGACGGCTCGCGCTGTGGCTCGGCGGTAGTGCCCTCGTGCTCGGGGCCGCACTTGCCCTCGCCCTCGTGCCGCTCGAGCGACGCGCCCTCGAGCAGGCAGCCGTGGATCAGGTCGGGTTGCTGGCCGAGGCGGTCGCATCAACCTACGAGGTCGTCGACGAGATTCGGCGACTCCATCCTGCGCGAGACGTCATCGAACAAGTTGCGCGGGCTCCGAATGTGCTGTTCGTCGATGTGCTTGACCATCGAGGGCAGGTGCAGGCCAGCTCGATGCCAGAGCACCGGGGGCAGAGGCATCAAGTCAGCAAATCATTGCGCAGCGCCAGCATCGAAGCCGATGAACTCGTGGTTGCCTACCGCATCCCTTGGACGAACGCTTGTGTCGGCTGCCATCAAGCTGCGGATGACCCTGTGGGTGCCGTGCGCGTCGGGGTGAATCGCGAGGCGGCGCTGCGCAGCCTCGAGCGCTTTCATGTCGTGGGGGGGATCGGGGCGCTCGTGATCTTCACTGCCCTCGTCTTGCTTCTTCTCTTGCTCTCAGACCGCCTGTTGACGCGGCCCCTCTTCGCTCTTGCCCGGGTGATGCAACGGGCGGAGCAAGGTGATTTCCTCGTGCGTGCCGAGGAGCGCGATGACGAAGTGGGCAGCTTGGGGGCTGCATTCAACTCCATGTTGCGCGCCATGACCGAGATGAAGGCCAATGAGATCGATCGAGAGGCCGACCTCGAAGATGCGCGCAAAGAGCTCTCGTTCAATCACCAACTTGAGGATGCCGCAGAGCAGCTCGCAAGAAGCAACCTTGCCCTCGAGCGTCGGGTTCGTGCGCAGGTGCTCCTGATGGAGGCGGCGCACCAGCTCGGTGGCACACTCAACCGCGAGGCTCTCCTCGACCGCCTCTGCGGGTTGATCGAGCGCAGGCTCGGTTGCCCCGATTACACCGTCTTTGTGGCCCGCCACGCAGCGGCCGACAATGTAGTGCTCCATCTCGAGCGCGCGGGCGGTGTGTATCAAGCTGACAGCGTCGATGCAGCCGACATCACTCTCGGCGAGGGCATGGTTGGCCTCGTCGCAGAAACCGGTGCGATGTTGAAAGAGGGACGTGAAGTCTGCGTGCCCATGTTGCACCAGGGCAAGGTGGTCGGCGCGCTCCGATTTTGCGAGCCGGAGGACAGCCCTTACGACGAGGAAGCGCAGGAACTCCTGCAAGCTCTGTCAGCGCAGGCCGCAATGGCCGTCGTCAACGCCGACCTTTACGAGGCCACCGTAGAGTTGTCAGTTACCGACCCACTGACGAACCTGATGAACCGC
The DNA here is from genome assembly GCA_049429145.1 of Myxococcota bacterium. Classification (GTDB taxonomy): domain Bacteria; phylum Myxococcota; class UBA727; order UBA727; family CAYLZW01; genus JBMTAX01. The sequence continues at coordinate 3,907 of JBMTAX010000049.1, read as the reverse complement.
CGCGCTTTGAACCGGCGCCTCGACATTGAGATCACACGGGCCCAACGCTTTGGCCTGCCGCTTGCTCTCCTCGTCGTCGACGTGGACCACTTCAAGCAGTACAATGACCGCATGGGGCATTTGCTCGGTGACGAGGCCCTCAAGGCAGTGGCGCGCGCTCTCGACAGCTCTGTGCGAAAGGTCGATGCCGTCGCACGTTTCGGTGGTGAGGAGTTCTGCGTCATCCTGCCCCGCACCGACGAGGCCGCGGCGTTCGAAGTGGCGACCAAGCTCGGAGAGGCGATCCGTGCCATCGACGTGCCTGGCGCACGGGCGCAGCCGCTCGGCCACTTGAGCATCTCCGTGGGGCTCGCGGTGTACCCCGACCATATGCCCGCGGTCCTCGAGGGCGCGGCGCTCGAAGCCCTGCTCGAGGTGGCAGACAAAGCCGTGTACGAAGCGAAGCATGGAGGGCGTGACCGCGTCGTCTCTGCCGCGTTACCCCTCGGCATACAGCCTCGACCCGCCCTCGAGCGGCGTGCCTCCGCGGGCGCGACAACGGGCACTTCTGTCGGCGAAGATCCTACAATGGGGTAACATGCCCTTCACGGAGGCACGGGCTCACCCATGGAACCCATTCTGGCGGTGATGATTGTGGTAGTCGCGGGTACCGCAGCCGTGTACGGGCCCATCGCCGCGGGGTCTTGGCTCATGCGACGGGGACGTCTCCGAGAGGCATGGACGTCGGAGCCTCAGCAGCTCCCTCCTCGTCGCCGAATGCAATTCGCACGGCTGCTTTTTCAAGAAGCGGTGCGCGCCCACCAACTCGCAGACCACGACAAAGCTGCCGAGACTTGCCGACGCGTGCTTCGCCTCGAGTCAGACGATCCACAGGCCAGCCGCCTGCTTGTGGCCAGCCTCTTTGCGGCGGGGCGGTTCGATGAGGCACGCCAAGCGCTCGAGCGGCACCTTGTGGCGAATCCTCATGACGAGGCTGCGAAGCTCGTCCCCGCCGCCATCTATTGCGAGAAGAACGATCTCGTCGCCGCCCGCGAGGCACTCGACGACATCGACCCGCAGCGACTTCCTACGGCCGACCGAGCCTTGTGGTTCAACAACTACGCCTTCACCCTGTCGGGGCTTGAGATCGACCTCGACCTCGCCAAGGAATATGGAGAGCGGGCTCTCCAGTTGGCGAGCCAGGCCGACAGACAGTTCGCCCTGCGAACCCTCGGCGTCGTGCACCTCGCTCGTCGAGAGCCCCAACTTGCCATCGAGCGCCTCGACGCGGCCTTGCGCGAACGACAGCACCTGCGACCCGGCGACATCGAGTTCACCCGCTTTCACCTCGCGCGTGCCCACCTCGACCTCGGCCGCACACGCGACGCACGGAGCCAGTTGTCGCTCATCGAACAAGGGCACACGGTGTACGCCGAGCGAGCGCGTGCGCTGCTGGGTGACCTTGACAGCGGGACTCTCCCCGGACGTGAAGCCCAGCGTTCGCTGCCGCCCCGTGCCGCTGGCTCATAAATGCGGCGATGCGGCTTGACGGGTCGGTGAAACCGTAAGTCCAGGGTCTCTCCCCTCGCCGGGCACGACCAAGCCGGTTGCACGTCGGTGCGGAGGGTGATGGCATGCCCATCACGACGTCGCCGAGCGGCGGTCGATCTCTTGTCCCGCGAGGCGATCATGGCGCTGTTTCAGCGAGCTCCCACCAACCAAGCCGAAGTTGACCGCTGCCGACCCTTGGACATTGGGCCTGAGCAGGTGCTCTCCATGGATGAGGCTGCCTGGTACGAGAAGGTGTATCGCGGCGAGGACGTGCCTCAGCTCACGGTACGAGCGGTGCTGATGGGGTCGGCCCTCGGCTTTCTGCTCGCGTTCACGAACCTCTACATCGGCCTCAAGACCGGTTGGGGTCTCGGTGTCGCCATTACCGCGTGCATTCTGTCCTACGCCATCTGGACGTTTGCGCAGAAGGTCGGGCTCGCGAAGACCCCGATGACCATCCTCGAGAACAACTGCATGCAAAGCACAGCGTCGTCGGCGGGGTATGCCACCGGCGGCACGATGGTGTCGGCCATCGCTGCGCTGCTCATGCTCTCCCCAACGCCTGAGAATCCTGCCGGCGCTCACCTCCCCTGGCCCATCCTCGCCGCATGGACATTCTTTCTGGCCATCCTCGGCACCATCATTGCCATCCCGATGAAGCGCAACCTCATCAACCGGGAGCGATTGAAGTTTCCGTCAGGAGTCGCTGCGGCGACGACGCTGCAGTCGCTCTACTCGGAGGGCAAGGCGGCGATCGAGAAGGCAAAGGCGCTGCTGCTGTCTGCCTGCGCCGGCGCACTCTTTCCCCTTGCTCTCGAGCTTCCTCTGCGGACCGTGGTCGACGGCGAGGGCAAGGCCGAGAAGGTGCCGCTTTTGCCGGCAGAGACCCACCTCTTCGACTGGCTCCCTGCGCGCGGCACCCACCTCGACGAGGCGGGGCGCGTGGTGTCGTTCAAGCCGAGCGAATGGACCATGGTCTTCGACAACAACCCTGTGATGATCGCCGCAGGTGCCATCGTCGGGTTGCGCGTCGCCGTATGGATGCTTCTCGGCAGCCTCCTGCTCATTTACGGGGTCGGCCCTGTGGCGTGGGACGCCGAGTGGACGAACCCTGCCGGTGAGGTGGTTCGAGCTGCGTCGAAGCCCTGGAAGGCGTGGAAAGAGATCGGCCTGTGGCTCGGGGTGCCCATCCTCGTCTCCAGCGGGTTGCTCTCCTTTGCGGGGCAATGGCGTACCATTCTGCGCGCCCTACAAGGCCTGCTCGGGAAGTCCGTCGCCCGGCAACCCCACGACGAGGTGGCGGCCCGCGTCGAAGTACCAGCGACGTGGTTCGGCACCGGCGGTGCACTCGCAGGCGCGGGCGTTATCGGCGTTGGCGCGTTCTATTTCGACATCCCCTGGCACTACGGGGTGCTCGGTGTCGGCATGACGTTCTTCCTTTCCCTCGTGGCGTGTCGCGCCACGGGTGAATCAGACATCACTCCGGTCGGCGCCATGGGCAAGCTCATGCAGCTCACGTACGGCGTCCTCATTCCGCAGAGCACGACGGCGAACTTGATGACGGCGTCGATGACCGCATCATCGGCAGGCTCGGCTGCAGACCTCTTGAACGACCTCAAGAGTGGGTACCTCCTTGGAGCCGATCCTCGACGACAATTCCTCGCTCAATTCATGGGTATCTTCGCGGGGACCATCGCGACGGTGTCGGGCTTCTACTTGCTCGTGCCCGACGCCACGTACCTCAATGGTGTAGACGGCGCGGCGCCGAAGTTCCCCGCGCCCGCAGCCCAAGCCTGGAAGGCGGTGGCGGAGGTCTTCAAGCTCGGCATCGAGAACATGCACCCCATGCACCAGCAAGCCATCTGGGTGGGTGCCGCCGTCGGGGTCATCCTCGGGGGGCTCGAGATGTTCGCTCCAAGCAAGCTGCGCGCGTTCCTTCCGAGCGCCACCGCCTTGGGGCTCGGACTCATTCTGCCATTCCAATACCCCTGCTCCATGGTCGTCGGAGCTCTCATCGCGGCGGTGTGGACGAAGAAGCGTCCGCAGCAGGCGAGCGATTTCATCGTACCCCTGAGCTCCGGCATTATCGCCGGTGTGAGCATCATGGGGGTGTTGGTCGCCTTCCTGAACAACTTGGTCCTCGCCGGGCAATAGCTTCGCTGCCCGCCCTGAACGGTCCGTCGCGGCTTCGCAAAGGTGCGCGGCGTTCGTAGAGTCGGTGCATGCTGACCCGCGCCGCTGCCGTCGTTCCACGCCTGCCAGATGGGCGTGTCCTCGTGGGGACGCGAACCCTCGCGGCGCGTTCGTTTCCCGGCGCGCTCGCCGTTCCCGGAGGTGTGGTCGCCGACGCCGACGTGCCCCTGCCCCGCGCATGTGG
>JBMTAX010000048.1:0-11277 GCA_049429145.1 Myxococcota bacterium | reverse complement strand
TAATGGTTCGGTCGTGATCGCGGTGGCATAGCGCAGGCTGTCGTCGTTGTCGGTGAGGTGCCGTACCGTACCCGATCTCCTGGTTCCATTGGCCCAGAACCATGCTCCCCGTCGTTGGAATCGCGTGCACCCGACGCCACGCGCCAGCAACCCGGTCTCGGTGGTCTCGCGGGTCAGAACCCGCGCGGCTGCGTCGACAACTGGGTGGGTTACGACTGCGCATGTAAGTAGCACGACGAGGTGCCAAACGACGCTGGCGTGGAGTGCGATGGCAGCAACAGTTATCCCAGCTCGCTGATCGGTCCTGACGACGCATCTCCCCAGGCCCAGACGTCTTGGCCCATGGCACGTGCGAGTGATATGTAGAGGTCGCTGTGGCGGCGGGAGCCGAGGTGCAAGAGACGCCCCGTCGAGAAGAACCCGCTCGCGCCCCCCGCCACGACAAAGGGCATGTTGTCGTGCTGGTGGGTGTTCCCGTCGCACACCTCGCTGCAGAGCACCACGATCGAGTGATCGAGCATGGTGCCCTCTCCCTCGGGGCGGGTCTTCAGCTGCTCGAGCAGGTAAGCAAACTGCGCCACCCACCACTTGCGTTGCTTCATGAAGTGGTCGAACTCCGACTTCGTGTCGTCGTGGCTCGCGCCGTAATGCGAAGCTTGGTGGCTACGCATGTCGTATCCCGGCGTGTACATGCTCGTATTCAGGAAGCGGCTCATGATGAGCTCGCTTGTGTGGTGCGAGCCTTGGATTGTGCCGACCCGAGTGAGCCCACAGGCCATGGCGTTCACCATGACGTCGATCTGCGTCTTGAGGATGCTGGGGAAGCGCTCGGGGTTGTAGAGCTCGCCGTTAGCGAAACCTCCGTCAGCGACGACGACGTTCTGACAGCTCGCCGAGACTTGCACGTCGCCGGTGGTGGTCTCCTCAAGGGCACGGACGCGGGTCTCGACCTCACGCAAGGACTCGAGGTGGAAGTCGAGCTTGGCTGCCTCGACGGCGCCGAGGCGCGTCTTATAGGCGTTCATCTCGGCGAGCATACCGTCGAGCACGCTGACCTCTAGGTTCGGCCGTGCAGGACCGCCCGGCGTCGTCGAGGGCGCGGGCGTCGACTCAGGCGCATTGCCATCGAAGAGGCGACCGAAGGCAGCGATAGGATTGTCTTCGGGGGCCACGGTTTGGCCAGGGTTTACGTACGTGATGTGCTTGTCGCCCGAGGCACCGTTCTGGTTCGCCATGGCGCCGAGATATAGGTGCCGGAACGGACGATCAGCGCCCGCCGTTTGGCCGAGGAAGTGGTCGATAGACCAGCCGCTGCCGCCGTCTTTTGCCGTCAGCAGCTTTTTGGCGCCGCCCGGGTGGCTGCCGTTGTCGGTGGACCCCATGCTCAGGCCCGTAAAGAAGATACAATCGTTCTTATAGGGCTCGAGCGCGCTTACCTGTGCGGGCAAGCCAAAGTTGTGTTCGCTACCCGAGGGGTGCCACAAGCTCGGCTCGCCGTTCTGGCTCGGTCCAGCGACGCCGTCGGGGAAGTAGAAGAAGATGATGCGACGAGCCTGACCGAGGTCGGCGCGCGCGCTCGACGAGAAAAGGGCTGCGCCCGCGCCACCACCGACAATAGAGACAGTTCCCGCGAGGCCGCGGAGGAAGGAGCGGCGCGTAAACTTCATGGCTGCCTCCGCACGAACGCTTCGTCTTTTACGAGCGAGATCAGGAGCTCCTCGATGTTGCCGCCGCTGTCTCGGAAGGCGGCAATCAACGGAGCACTTGCGCACAATTCCTCTTGCTCGGCGGCCAGCCGGCCGGTGGCGAAGCGCTGCACCTGCCGCACGAAGCAGCTCTTGGCCGCGTCGCTGGTAGCAAGCACATTGCCCAGGGTGGCCAGGTCACCAAAATGCGCTGAGGTGCCCGTGCCTAGGCCCTCCACGTCGTTCATATTGCCCGCTGAGTCTACGGCGAAGCCGTTGTCGGTGGTCCGGTGGCGTCCGACGGCGTCGAAGCTCTCAAAGCCAAAGCCCACCGGGTCGATGTACTGGTGGCAGGCGTAGCAAAAGGCGTTCTCGGTATGTTGTGCGAAGCGCTCGCGCGTCGTCGCGTCGGGATCGAGTTCGGGGATGGCGCCCGCGTTCGGCGGCGGCGTCCCGAGGACTTGGCAGAGAAGGCGCTCGCGCACAAAAAGCCCGCGGCGGACGGGAGCGGTCTCGGCGGAATAAGCGTAGCTCGCGAGAACGCTGCCATGGCCGAGGATGCCCGCGCGCCCATGTTCAGTGGGCACCACCGCGAAGTCGTCGCTCGTGGTGTCGAGCCCGTAGAAAGCCGCCAGCACATCGTCGATAACCGTTTCCTGGGCCGTGAGCAGCTCATCGAAGCGACCCGTCGAATCGAACGTGACGCGGTTAAAAAAGCGCTGGGTCTCCTCGGCCAAGGAACGGCGAACGTCGGGAGTGAAGACCGAGTCGAGAGCTACGGTCTTGTCGACGGAGAGCACGCGTTCGGCGCCGAGCCACATGAGGGCAAAGTGACCCGTGACCTCACGCGCGCGCGCATCCGCGAGCAGCCGGCGTGCATGCAGCTCGCGCACCGCGGGATCGCCGAGGGTGCCGGTGGCCGCCGCGCCAAGGAGCTCCTCGTCGGGTGTGGAGCCGACGAAGAGGTAACTCAACGCAGTGGCGATTTCGTAGTCATCTAAAAGAGTGCCACCGGTGCCGACATTCCCGACCTCGGAGCGGTAGAGAAAAGCAGGCGCGCTCAACAGCACGCGCAGCGCTACCGCCACGCCTTCGTCGAAGCTCGGTGCGCCGGTGACGAGCGCGGTGAGGCGCGCTACCTCGTCACCCGTGAGTGGGCGCCGCCAAGCGCGTAGGCCGAAGCTCCTGACGAAGCTCTCGGCGCAGGCCGCCCCGTTGCCAGTGGGAGTACAGCCCGTGATGCGCTCAGGGTGCGGTGCCACCACGCGGGCGAGCTTCGCTGTCATGTTCATGAGCTCGTCGATGTGCGTGGCAGTGACGAGCGCGCCCTCATGGTTGTCGAATGAGAAGTGGGCGGGCCGCGTCTCGAGCGGTAAGGCAGCGCCCCAGCGCTCGTCGTCGAGGGAGATCGGTGGTGGCACACCTGCGCAGCTCACAGAGCGCACGCTGTTGCTACCGCCGAAGCCGTCGCTGACGCTCAGGTTGGCGAGCGGGTCGGCGATCCATGTCGTGCCGTCGAGTACGAACTTGTACGCATGGCTGCCGTCGGGCAGGGCGCGCTTGAGCCGCCAATGTCCGGCGACGGGATCGTAGGCAAGGGCCGACCCGGGGTCGCTTGCGTTCCAGCCATTGAAGTCACCAGCCACGTGCACAGTTGTCAGCGCCGCGCCCTGTGGGTCGAAGAGGAAGGTCTGCACATCGCAGGCGTCGGGGCGGCAGACTGCGGCTGCACACGACTCCCTGGCCACGTCGCAGCCGTTTGTCGACGTGCAAGCAGGTTGCGCGGGCCGCAAGAGGTCCTTGAGCGTGCGGTCGAGCTCGCCGCGGGTCAGAAGGCGCAGGCGCCGCGATGGCAGTGCAGGCCCATCACAGCCCGGGGCGACCCTCGTCGGCAGCGAGAGGATCCAATCCGCGATCGATTCGGCACAGTCGCCAATGCAAGCGCCCGCATTGCCGACGGGCATGGTGGCGTCGATAGTGGCGATGAGGGTGTCACGTCCCTCGCTGTAGCCCCGCAGCGCCGGCGCGCTCGCACCGTCGGCATTCTCGCCATGGCAGTGAATGCAGAGGCTTGCGTATCGTGCAGCCCCCTCAGACGAGATGCCCGGGCCCCCGTCTGCCCCCGCCGTGTCGTCGTCGGCTGGCCTCGTGCGAGACAGGTCGTCGGGCGGCGCGCGTCCGTCATCGCCGAATCCCGAATAGAGTCCGGGCTCGCAGGCCCCGACAAGCAGCACGAGACCGAGGACCGAGTTCCGACACTTCCGCATACCTGCCGGGTAGCCCCTACTGGTGCTCGGGGGAACGGTCAGATGTCCGAGGCAGCATCCGCTTTCAGCGCCCACCGCCGGTTGCATCACCCAAGCCGGTAAGGCACCGACCACGTAGCGCTCTTTGGGGGCAGGCCAAAGCTGTGGCATAGGCCTTCCCGGGGCACGCTTTGCTGCCCGCGTCTGTGGAAGTGGGCGTACCCCTCGCAAGCGTCGCACGACCGACGGTCGTCCCTTTCGCTCTTCGCCCAGCGAGCACCGCGCGAAGAACCGGTGGCTCCGCGGAGCTGCCATGCGGGATCTTCTTTCGCGGGCTGGCTGGGAGTTTCGATCGTTCCGCGATTCCCCCGTACTCGAGCAGGCGGGGCCGAACCTCTATGGAGTAGCGGTAAAGCCCAGCGGGTAAGCACATTTGTGTGGAGCCGAGCCGATGGCAGACGCGTTGCTGCACTCGATTGAGATCGGGCGACCCTTTCGAGGAGACGCGTGACCCGTCAGCGACGCCGGGATGACGCCGGTGCGCCTCCTCCCAAGAATCTCGGCCTCGTGGAGGTCCGAGATGGCAGGGCGGAAGATTCGAGAGGAGGAGGACGCCCGTCGGTGCATGGCGGCGCCGGCTAGCGAGGGCAGCAGGGAGCTCGACTGGGCGCGTGCTCATGGGGTCGACGCCCGGTCTCTGCGCGCGTGGCGGCTCAACCTCGGACGGCGTCGAGCAGAACGCGAAGTCCGGCCGGTCGAACTCGTTCCTTCTTCGGTCGCGTCATCGCCTGCCCGGTACACACTGGCGAAGGGCGACGTGCGCGTCGAGTTCGATGACAGCTGCTTTGTCGAGACCTTGCGTAAGATCGTGCAGGTGCTGCGCGCGTGCTGAGCTGGCCACCGACTGTCCGGGTGTTCGTCGTTGTCGCGCCGTTGAACATGCACGGGTCCTTCGACGCCTTGGCGGGCGCGGTGCGGGCCCTCGGGCTCGACCCTGTCGATGGCCACGTCTACCTGTTCTTGAACCGTCGTCGACGCATCGCCAAGGCGCTGTGGCTCGACGGCTCCGGCTGGTGTGTCCTCGCGAAGCGCCTCGAGGCGGGCACGTTCCAGCTGCCGCCCCTCGTGGGCGACGAGCGGCAGGTGCAGGTTGACGGCACCGCTCTCTCCTCGCTGCTCGCTGGCATCGACTTCACCGCAGCACGGCACGGCTGGCACCGGAGGAATACAACGGGGATCGACACGAGGCGCAGGGTGTGATCTGCCGTCAGCGTGGTCGACGTCGCCGCAATTCAATGAGAGTACGCCGCCCAGCGCGCCGTCATCGAACCTCTCACGATGACGGTGGACTCATTCACCCTGCAGTTGGCGCCACTGAACGAGCGCGTCACCGAGCTGCTCGCAGCAGCCCAACGATGTCAGGGCGGAGCGCGAACCACGGCGACGACGTCCTCTCTGCAGGCGCCGCCACCGCCGCCCACGCTGGATGACGAGGCCAGGCGCGCCTACGAGAACCGGCCTCAGCCGCCAGAGAAGCCAGAGAAGCTGAAGCGCGAGAAGAAGCCAGTGAAGCCGACGGGACGAAAGGCGCTCCCGGCGCACCTTCCGGTCGAGGAGACGGCTCTCCGCCCCGACAGCTGTGGTCACTGCGGTAGCGCAGAACTCGATGCCGCCGACGAAATAGTTGAGGAGAAGCTCCATGTCGTGAAGGAGCACCAGCGCCGCCGCGTTGTCCGGCGCACGACCTGCCGTTGTCGCCGCTGCGGTGGTCGCACGACGCCACGCTCGCTGCCGGCACCCTACGAGCGTTCGAAGGTGACCTGCGACTGGCTCGCCTGGTTCGTTCACCAGAAGTTCTCGTTGCTGGTGCCCCTCGACCGCATTCGTCGAGACCTCGCCGACCTCGGCATCACGCTGGCGATGAGCACCCTCGTGTCGTTCGTCGAGCGTGCCGCCGACCTCCTCGCGCCCATAGACGGGGTGCATTGGCAGCAGCTCCTCAAGAGCCGTTGGATGGCGAGCGACGGCACCGGTCTGAAAGTCCTCATCCCCGGCCTCTCGACCGCACACAACGGCTACATCGAGCTCTACCGAAACGCCGAAGTCGCCGTGTTCCAATACGAGGCCGACAAGCGCGGCGAGGTCGTCGAGAGCAAACTCGCACGCTTCAAGGGTACGCTCACCGCCGATTCCGAGCACAGATTCAACGGCGTCTACGCCGATGGCTCCGTCCTCGAGGCTGGCTGCAACGCCCACGGACGTCGAAAGTTCGAGGCCGCCGACACTGTTCAGCCGGTGCTCGCTGTCGAGGGCGGCGCATTCATCGGCGCGATGTACGGCGAGGAGGAGAAGGCGCGTGAACTCGGCCTCGTCGGCGATGCGCTCGTTCATCATCGACAACAGTTCACGCGGCCCATCGCTGACGAATTCGACAAATGGCTCGCAGCCATCGAACCGACCCTGCTTCCAAGCGACCCGCTTCTCACTGCCGTGCGCTACTATCGAATCCACCGCGCCGCGCTCTATCGATTCACCTCTGACGCTGACGTCCCCGTCGACAACTCCGCGACGGAGCGAGAGTTCCAGAATGTCGCCAAGCTTCGGCTCAACATGCTCTTCGCTGGCAGCAGTGAAGGCGCGCATCGGGCCTGCATCCTCCTCGGCATCATGGCCACCTGTCGCGCCCAAGGCGTACCCGTGCAGGCCTACCTGACCTGGGTCTTCGAGCGCCTCGGCACCCATCGCGACACCTTCGACCTGCCGGCCGCCGAGTTGACTCCCGCCGCCGACCGACGACAACTGACCACGACCTAGACCGAGCGCTGCTCGCTCACCGAGCACTATCGTGACACGGATTTACACGCGGAGATCCCGGCGTCGCTGATCGGTCACTTTGTACCGAGTTTCGAAGCGGACGGTCTCTTCGCCCCCTGCATCGATGATGACGGTGCCTACCGAGAAGGCGAAGTTCGGGTGAGAGAACACCCCATCTGCCTGCGCGTGGAGGTAGTGCGCTGCACGGTCGATGGCCTTCTGGTGTCTCTCGGCGCTGTCTCTTCGCGTCGGTGCGTTCTCCGGTCCCGGTGCATTCACGCAGGCTTGCCCTGTGTGACCGGCAAGGCACTGCGCCTAGCTGCTCATATCCAGTTCATCGAACGACTCAGGACCACACGCGACCGGAAATGTGAGGGAGCAAGCGAGCAGAGTGACAAACCTATGGGCCATCGTGACCTCCGAGTGGGTCTCGCTGGGCCATCTGCGCGCCAACCCATGGTTTCTGCTCATTCCCCGATGTGACGCGACGACAACACGTCCTCCGCAGGTCACGCGCAGCCGGACCGTGTACGGTTATGTTGCGTGACGATGTCCGGTACACTCGCAGTGCAGGTACATGCTGCAGAGTGGGCTCTGTCCAAGGAAGGCCGGACCTACTCTGCGTGGACGCCTCGAATCTCGCCCTTCTCGTCATTCCCTGAGGAGCCTCGATCCTCGGCACCCTCGTCTCGCCGTTAGGTGCGGCGCGTGGGCGTGGCGGCAGTGGAAGTTCAGACGACAATAAGCCCAGGCAGACCCTTCGCGTCGATGGTCTAGCGCGTAGGACAAATCAAGCCACTTTCCGCACGGAAGGGCGAGTATCCGTCACTGGACGGCTCGCCCGCCGACGACCACTTGCCCCTCAGTGCGAAAAGTGGCTTGACTTGTTCTACGCGCGAAGCCCGGGTTACAATTCCACAGTGCCGCAGTCCGACGAACTGGACCAGAACCCCTCCGCTTCGCCGCCCGCCGGCGCCCCGGGCCATCGTTCCCCGTCGGGTGAGCTCCGCGAGGGGGCGCTCTTCGCCGGACGCTACCGCATCGAGTCCCTCCTTGGACGCGGCGGCATGGGCGCTGTCTACCGCGTTGTCGACGAGATGGTCGGTGAGACCGTCGCCCTCAAGACCCTCGCCATGCAGGACGAGGGACTCGCACCGGAGCGCTTCCGACGCGAAGTCCGGCTCGCCCGTCGCATCACGAGCCCTCACGTCGCGCGCACCCATGACCTCGGCTCGCACGAGGGGGTGCACTTCCTGACGATGGAGCTCGTCCTCGGTTCGAGCCTCTCCGACGTCCTCAGAGCCAGCGGGACCTTCGCGCCGGCGCAAGCCGCGTGGTTCGGCGCCCAGATTGCCGAGGGCCTCCAAGCGGCGCATGAGGCGGGAGTGGTCCACCGGGACCTCAAGCCCGACAACGTGCTCGTCGAGGCGGGAACAGGTCGCGTCGTCGTCACTGATTTCGGCATCGCTCGCGCGCTCAACGAGCAGTCCGCGCAGCGAACCGTCGGAATCATCGGAACGCCCACGTACATGGCTCCCGAACAGGTCGAGGGCGCGCTCGTCGAGGCGGGCGCCGATGTGTACGCGCTCGGGCTCGTGCTCTACGAGCTCTTGACCGGCGAAGCGGCGTTCTCAGGCGACAGCCCGGTGCAGATCGCCGTGCAGCGCCTGCTGCGTCGACCGCCCGATCCACGCACGCGCAGGGCGGTGCCCGACGCGATCGCGGATATCGTCCTGCGTTGTCTCGCGAGGGCTCCCTCGGAGCGACCCGGCGCCGAGGAGGTCGCGCGCGCGCTCAGAGAGGCCGCGGGCGCGCTCGGAGAGCCGGCGGGCGCGCTCGGAGAGGCCGCGGGCGCCCCGGAAACCCGCTCGAAGGCATCCGACGATGTTGCCGTCTCTTCCGATGACAGCACGGTGGTCCTCTCTCGCCTCGCGCACGCGCTGGCGGTCGTCCCGTTCGGCCACCGCGGGCCACCCGACCAGGCCTGGATCGCGGAAGGCATCGTCGATGAGCTCATCGACACGCTGTCACGCACGCGCGGGGTCCGGGTTCTCGCGCGCGGCGCGATCGACGCTCTCGGGACCACGCGCGATCCGCGCGAGCTCGGGCGCGCGCTCTCGGTGGACCGCGTCATCGACGGCACTGTGCAAACCTCAGGGAGCCTGCTCCGCGTGACCGTCCGCCTCCTCGAAGCGAAGGGCGGGACGCAGCAATGGAGCGAGCGCTTCGAGATCGAGGCTCTCGACGTCGCCCTCGCCCAGGAGCGTGTTGCGCGGCGGATCGCGGAGGCGATTCGGGTCCTCGTTCAACAGATGCACGGCGCGGCGGGAGCGATGTCGCCCGACCTCCTCGAGCTCTACGGCCACGCCCGGCATCGGCTGCGCGGCGGGAACGTCACAGGCGCCGCAGACACCGTGCTGATGCTCGAACGCGTCCTCGAGCGTGCGCCCGGGTTCGCGCCCGCGCACGCTGCGCATGCGTTCGCTTGTCTGCGCGCCTGGTACTTCCCTGCCGCAGGCAACGATCGGGACTTCCGCGACGCGGCCCAGCGGAGTCTAGAACGCGCCCTGGCGCTGGCGCCGGAGCTGCCCGAGGCTCACCTCGTCCAGGCCGAGTTCGCCTCGCAGGAAGGGCGTTACCGCGATGCCATTGCCGCGGCGCGGGTCGCTCTGGCGCTCGCGCCAACCCTCGCCGGCGTGCACCAGCTGTTGGGCAAGCTTCAGATCGAGGCGGGTCGCGCGAAGGACGGCCTCGCGCGCACCGAGCATGCCCTCGAGCTCGAGCCCGACCTGGTCTTCGCCCTCATGGAGAAGGCGCGCTGGCACGCGCTCTACGGCGAGCTCGGCGTGTTCCGGACCGTCACGGACATGTGGAGCGAAGACCCCACGCGCGCGAGGTTCGTCGCGATGCTGTTGCTCCGAAGCGGCGCCTATCGCGCCGACGAGGGCCTGGTGCGGGAGGGGGTCGAGCTGCTCGAGCGACACACCCACTTGCCCCCCCTCGCGGCCTACGGGCGCGTGATGCTCGGTGATCGCGCCTCGGCGGAGCTGTTCGAGGACGTAGACAAGGCGCTCGCCGGGCCCGTGAGCGATCGGTTCCGCACCATGCACCGGCAGATGGCCGCCGAGGTCTGGGGACGTGTCGGAGACGAGGCGCGCACCCTCGATGCGGTGGTCGCTGGCGCCAACAGTGGGCTCGTGGACCTCGATTGGATTGACCGCTGTCCGCTCCTCGACCTCATCCGCGCCCGTGCCGAGCTGTCGGCGGCGCGCCAGCAAGTGGCCATGCGGTGCGAGGCGATTTGGGCGTCGTGAGTGGCGCGTGCTGCGCTCGACGGTTCGCGAGAGCGCATGAACGGCTCCCGCACCCTAGACCGCACTTGGTGCTTTCAACCGACCCGCGCCCGTCAACCATCGCGAGCCCGGCACATCGCCAGCGAGCTCACTCACGCGGCGAAGCGCCCAAGAGCCGCCGCGCGACGACTTCCGCGACCTGAGTCACCAGGTCCACCGTCGACGCCTCTGTCACCGGGTCTCTGTCTCGCCGGCCATAGTGCCGCTGGGCGGAGTTATGGTCGAGACCCTCGACGACCACCTGCCCGACCCAGGGCAGCAACCGGCCGGTCTGCTGCCGCTCCTCGGGACTGCTCAAACCATCTTGGGCACCGAACAGCGCATCGAACAAATCAATCCACTTTTCGCACGGAAAGGCAAGTATCCGTCGGCGGGCGTGCCGTTCCGTGACATTCCGTTGTGCCTCGCTGAAATCGGCGGTGGCTCGAGCAAACCGCTGCGAGCACCCATGGGTACACCGGTGCCTAGGCGTCCTTGGGGCGCGTCGTCGTGGTCTCTCTGTCGTCAGAGTCCGAAGGCGAGCTCAGGCGGCGCTCGTGAGCGCGGGACCTCGGGTGGCGTGTCAGGGAGTCCGGAGTGGAGAAGAATCTTCCGGATGACGGACGCCTACTGCATGACAGCGACCACGCGTCTTCGTCCTTCGCATGTGCGGCAGCGGAGGGCGTCTATGCCGAAGGTGCTGGAGGTTGGGAGTTCGGGGAACGCCTTGCTTTCGAGTATTCGCGGGCCGCGATTGCCACGAGGACTGAGGCCGCGAGGGTGAGAGCAAACGAAATGAGGAGCGGAGGGAGTAAATAACGCTCAAGCCACTCACCTGGCCAAGGGTGACCGCAGAAGCCGTGGTCGTCGAGCGCAGCGCCGCTGAAATGGGAGTAGAGAATCACTGCTCGCGGGAGATGTATCGCCGCAGCGACGCTTGGGAAAAGGACGCCGAATGTTGCGCGAGAAACAGCCGTGCCTCGACGGACACGTCGAACAGCAAGTGGCGTCAGGAACGCTGCGATGAGCAGACCGACGGTGAGGGACGATGCGATGAACGTGAACATTGGTCGAGCCTCTGTCTCCTCACCGAAAAGGATGAGGTTGATTGGCGGTAGATGCGTATTCGCGACGGTGTCTTGCACGTGGAGTTGCCCCGTCAAACCGGACAGGCGGTTCATCATTGATTCGCTCTCAGGT
>JBMTAX010000047.1:0-11320 GCA_049429145.1 Myxococcota bacterium | reverse complement strand
TACGCACCTGCGCTGGTCGTGGCGCTCGCGCTCGGCGGGTGTTCGCGCGATACGGCGGCCCCGCTCGACGACGCTGACGCCAAGGACGGGCGCCTTGAGAAGGTCAGCCTGTCCGAGCAGGGCGGCACCAGGGAGGAAGAGGTTGACGCGGGTGGCGCGCCTCTCCCCCTCGAGCCCACCCCCGAGGGGGCCGGCGAATCTTGGGACGAACTTGAGCGCAGCGATGACGACGCGCCCCCTTCTGTAGCCGATGGCCTCGATGATGACCCGTTCGACGACGACACCGACGCACCTCGCCCACGCGGGTCAAAGTATCCGCCGCGACCCGCTCCGTCGGACGAGGGGTGGACAGGCTGGTGTGCCGGGCCCCTCCCCCTGACGCCTCTCCCGTCGATGGTACCCGGCATTCCAGGGAGCAGCTCTCTCCTCGAACAAGAGCTGGGTATCACCGGACCGTTCACGGGGCGCACCACCGTGGTACTGCGTGACGTGGAACTCGCCCTCGCCAACGACGTGACGGTCGAGGTCGAGCGATTGACTGGTATTCTCCAAGGCCTGCCGAGCCCGGTGGTCAATCTGGACAATCCAGCCACGACAGAACTGCACGTACGCGAAGGGGTGGTTTCCCTCGGGGAGAGGGACGTCGCGCGCCTTCTCGCTGTGGCCCTGGAGGAACAGCCGTGGTCATCGACACCTTGGGTCGACGATACCGACGATGAGGGCTGGCAAGACGTCGGAGCGCGCTTCGTCGATGGGCAGTTCGCGTTCAGCGCCGAACTGCCACGAGGAGGTCGCATCGAGGTCAAGGGCTACCTCGAAGCCACGCCGCAGGGGGCCCTGCGCCTCGTGCCACTGCAGCTCGAGCGCGAAGGACGGCGAGCCTCCTCCGTGCACGACCTGTTTGGCGACGATGACCTCGAGGTCCCCTTTACCCTCGGACGCCGTAGCGACGACGGGTCCCCCGAGCTGATCGTTGCCGAGGAGGGGTTGTACTTCGACGTGGGAGCACTCTCCAGAGAACCAAAGATATTCGCCCGGGTGGTGGACGTCACCCTCGAGGCTGGGCGGTTGCGACTCCTCCTCGAGGGGGCCGCGCCACGGGTGCGAATGCTCTCGCCACCTGACGCCCCCAGCGGCTACCTGTGGCTGAGAGGCGGGCCGGTTCGCTTTGGGCGGCTTACCATGGCGCGAAGTGATCTCTTGTTCGTGCCGTTCGGTCCCCAAGAACGTTTGGTTCTCTCCCTCGTCGAGTACCAGCGGCAGCTATTGGGAGGGCAGCTGCTGTGGAGAGCAGATCTCGGACTCACGCTGCAACTGCCAGCGATGGGGGCGTCCACGGATGACGACGACGCGATGGTCCCTTAGCTCTTCTTGCCGCCGCGAAGTCCGCCGAGGTCGATCTTGAACTTGCCGGTGAAGCTCTCGAGGAGCCCCGACGGCGTCGGGCCCTGCTCTTTTTCACGGGCTTGTCGACGGCGCTCGATCAGCCGGAGTTCCTGCTGCACCTCGGGATGCTTGGAGTCGAGCTTCGCTGCAAGCTCGATCTGCTGCTCCACCTCGGCTTCGTCGCCCTCGACGCGGGCGATGAGCGCGAGGCGATAGTGCGCCTCGGCCGACTTCTGTGCTCGGCTCACCTCGAGCAGGAGCTTTTTGGCCTCGGCGACGCGCGCGCTCTTGTCCCGTCCTTCGTTGAGGAAGATGGCCCACGCGAGACCGAGGTGTGCTGGCAGGTGCTGGTCATCGTGGAGCAGCGCCACTCGGAACTGGGCCTCTGCTTCTTTGTATTGCTTCGCTTTGACGAGGTGTTGGGCCTTCATGGTCGCAAGCTTCGCGTCTTCAGGCCGACGAACGCGCCCAGCCGTACCCCGCTCGCCCGACGGCGGAGACTGCGCGAGGCGCAAATCGTAGGCGCGACGGGGCTCGGGATCTTTCAGGGTCGTCCATGCGTCTTGCAACCGCTTGAAGATCGCGTCGACGTGGTCGAGCACGCTCAGGTCATACACCTGCGACGCGATGTGGTCGGGGTGGTAGTCTTTGGCAAGGTGCACATAGGCCTGCTTGATGACGTCACGGGTCGCGGTGGGCTCGACGCCTAAAAACCCATAGTGGTCTTGGCTCGGCATCTTGCTGTGCATCTGCAGAATCTGAGTGATGAGTCGGCGCTCCTCCTCGCTGGGCGGCCCCTGGCGAGGGGGCAGCGACGCAGGCCGAGGCCCGGGCGCGCGGATATGTGAGGCGGTGGTCTCTTCTTGGAAAGAGTCTGGCGCGATGGGCGGAGGGGGCGAAGAGATGTCTGGCCGATATACCCGCGCCTTGAGGGGGGCGCGCGCGGCAGAGGGCGGTGTGCTTGTGGCAGCAGCGCTCTTGCGCGCGCGCGCCACCTCGACGGGTACGAGGGGCTTCGCCTCACCTGGCCCACCCACCACAGCGACGTCAGCCGCGACGAGGGCGCGAAGCACCGTGCGCGCCTGCTCGGGGGGCAGTACGCCCGCGTTCTCGAGGTCGGTGTAGCGGCGTGGTACGCGCAAAAGACGCCACAAGACGCTCTCCTCGTCGTTGAGACCGAGCTGCGCTTCGACGTCGGGCGGCGCGTCGCTCGACGCCTTCAGGGAACCGCGGGAAGCCTGGGTGCTCCACGCCAAGTCCCCACCGCGGTCATCGGCGTCGCGAAACTTGCGGAAGACGGTGGCAGGGTCACTCATGGGGAGCCCTCGTTCCTGATGTCATGAACAATAGCCGAACTGATTGGTAATGGGGTTACAGGCCTGGCCGGCATCGCACTCGGGGTTCCCGCCACCCACACGGCAGAAACGCGCGCACCTGCCAGTCTGGCCGCCGTCGAACAGACAGAACGCGCCCGCTTGGCAGAATGCGTTGCTGACGTCACAGGGCCCGCCATGGGGCACACTGCCGGCTTCGATGCACCCCACGTTGTACAAGACGCCCTCGTACGGCTCGCATCCGAACACGGCCGCCTGCCCCGCCGCGTTCGCTTGGGGGCAGTCGGGACAGCCGCTGAGGGGATTGCATCCGAGGGGATCACATCCGTAGGTGCATAGGCCCGAGCCAGTTGGGTTGATACTTGCGCCCACACAGACGTTCTGGAGATCGTTCAGATCGTTGCGCCCACAGTCGCTGCCCCCGGTGCAGGTCCCCTGCTGGCACCACCCCTGGCCTTTTTCGTCGGGAAAGCAGCGCTCCCCCGGGGCGCAGGTATCGCGCGGGTCGTCGTTGGGGTTACACACACGACGACAGCGAAGGGTCGCTCCGTCGGGGTCACTGCGGCCCAGGGAACAATTGATGTCGGCGCCGCAGCTCCCTTCGTCGTAGGCGTTCGTGCACACAAGCCCATCGGTGCACTCGCCGTCTTCTTGGCATTGGTCGCCGACACCGCCGACGGCCGCGCGCAAACACCTGCCATCGACGCACGTGTAGCCGGCCAGGCACTCGGTGGGCGGCTCATCGCACGGGAGCCCCTCAGGGTCTTCGTTCAGCAAGAACCACAGGGTGCATCCGCTGGATGCGAGCAGGGACGACAGCACGAGGAGCAGCGAGCGATTAAGGCGTGCCATGAGCGACTCCTACGCGAGTGAGACGCATCTCGCTCCCCGGGGGGCGCGTCCCGGAGAGGACATCTTCCAGCTGCTCTTCTTCCTCGGTGCCAAGCCACAGCAAGGTCCCGCCGATACCGCCGAGCACTGCTGCAAGCGCATAGGACACGTCGGCGATGAGAGAGGTGACGAGGAAAGAGTTGTACACCTCATCGCGGTCGTCATCGAGCTGGCTCGAGAGGGTTGGTTGGCGGAAGAGTTTCCCCTCGTTCTTGTAGGCATCCCAGGGGACGAGCGAGCCGATGCCAAAGCCAACGCCGAGCGCCAGTGGCAGGGCCGATGCGCCGAGCAGCCACCACCCTGCCTTGGTCTTGACGCTCATGGGGACCTCCTGCCGCGGAGGAGGCAAGAAGGCCCCCCGGCCGCGCCCTTCGTCGACGGGCTCCCGGGCTTCCGCCGAGCGTCGCTGGGCGAGCCCCTCACGGAAAGCGCCCTGGATCCATAGCTCGAGGTCAGACCGATAACGTGGTGTGCTCGACGTGAAGGTCTTGTGTGCATCATGCATACGTTCACCGCTCACACCGTCGGTCAAGGTCGCGCGCACGCGGACACTGTCCCCGGCGGCCTCGGTGGAGAAAGAGAGCAGCACGTCGACGCGAAGCATCGCGGCGAGATCGGCGAGCCCTGTCGGCGATGCGTCGCGCGCCTCCCGTTGTAGGTCGTCAAACTCGGCAAAGCGCTCGGTGGGCCGCAGGGTCGCCTGGACCGTGGCTTCTCGGCGTCGCGCGACATCGACCGCTTGCACGAAGGGCCGGTAGCCATCGCGCAGGACACGTACGTAATGGCGGCCGTCGACCATGTCCTCGATGCGCAGGGGGCTCGTGCCCCGAAACCGCCCGTCGACCCACACCTCGGCGGCGGGGGGCGTCGCGTAGACCGCGAGTGTCCCGCGCGGCCCGTTGGCCACCTTCGCGCAAGCAGCATCGAAGGTGCGCTCCACCTCGGCAGGTACCGAAAAGCCATCGAGGTTGACCCTCTCGTCGAGCACGCAAGCACGGCGAAAGGCTTGCTGCGCCTGCTGGCTCTCGCCTGAGAGCGCGAAAGCCGATCCTTGAAGCAATAACGACTCGAGCAGACCTTTGACGCTATCGTCCGAGTCGAGTGCCTGCTCGAAAGCAAGCTGCGCTTCGGCACTGCTCTCGAGGGCGGGCTCGAGTTCGAGGGCATCGAACGCAGCGCGAGCCCTTCGGAGGGAGCCCTCGGCTTCTTGCCGTCGACGCTTGGTCTCCACTGCATCCTCGGAACTCAGCAGGTCCTCGAGGGGGAGAAGATCATAGCGCGGGTTTCTTCCGAGGGCCTGTCGGGCTGTTCGTCCGACGAGGACGGCCTCCCCTGCGGAGGGGCTGTCAAGGCCCACCGAGACGATGGCGACGCTGAGACCGTCGTTGGCAGCGGCAGCCTCGACGGCCAGCAGCATACAAAGGGAGCAGGAGACCGCCGTAGCGAGGAGCTTCATGAAGTAGTGCTACCGCAGCGGTGACGACGACCGCAAGCGCCCAGGATGGACAGAAACCGGGGGGTACTCACATGCTGCGGCGGTATGCCCCGCCAACGTCGTAGAGCGCGCCAGAGATGGCCCCGAGGGAACAAACCTTGGTCGCGTCCATCAGCGCGGCGAAGAGGTTGCCTCCGGTGGTGGCAGCATGCTTGAGCGAGGCGAGGGCCTTGTCGCGTTCGGGGTAGCGCTCCCGAAGCGCGTCGACCTCGTCGATCTGCTGTCGCTTCTCGTCTTCCGTGGACCTGATGAGGGTGGTCTCAGGAATGAGGTCCTCTGCGTCTTTGGCGAGGTATGTGTTTACGCCGATGATGGGCAGCTCACCCGAGTGCTTCTTGTGCTCGTAATGAAGCGACTCATCTTGGATCTTGCCTCGCTGGTACATGGTCTCCATGGCCCCGAGCACGCCCCCGCGCACGTCGAGAGCCTCGAACTCCTTGAGCACCGCCTCCTCCACGACGTCGGTGAGACGTTCGATGAAGTGAGAACCCTGCAGGGGGTTTTCGTTCTTCGTCAGTCCGAGCTCACGGTTGATGATGAGCTGGATAGCGATGGCGCGGCGGACCGACTCTTCGGTGGGCGTGGTGATGGCCTCGTCATACGCGTTGGTATGGAGCGAGTTGCAGTTATCCATGATGGCGTACAACGCCTGGAGCGTCGTGCGGATGTCATTGAACGCGATCTCCTGGGCGTGCAACGAGCGACCGCTGGTCTGGATGTGGTATTTCAGCTTCTGGCTCCGGTCGTCGGCACCATAGAGTTCCTTCATGGCGACAGCCCAGATGCGGCGCGCGACGCGGCCGATCACGGCATACTCTGGGTCGAGTCCATTCGAGAAAAAGAAGGAGAGGTTCGGCGCAAAGGCATTCACATCCATGCCCCGCGCTCGATAGTATTCGACGAGAGTGAAGCCGTTGGCCAGGGTGAACGCGAGCTGGGTAATGGGGTTCGCCCCTGCCTCGGCGATGTGGTACCCGCTGATGCTGACGGAGTAAAAGTTTCGCACCTGCTCGTCGATGAAGTACTGCTGGACGTCGCCCATCATCCGCAGCGCGAACTCTGTCGAGAAAATGCAGGTGTTTTGGGCCTGGTCCTCTTTGAGGATGTCGGCCTGCACCGTGCCACGCACGCTGCGCAATACTTCTGCTCTCACGGCCTCGTATTCGGCACGCTCGACAACAACATCGGCGGAGAGCCCAAGGAAGCCGAGTCCCATGCCATCGTGCCCAGGCGGGAGCTCGCCTCGATAGGTCGGTCGTTGCTGCCCACGGGCGGCGAACCACTCGACGATGCGTGACTCGGTCGCGGCCCAACGGCCTTCTGCGCGCAGCTTACGTTCACAGGCCGCATCGATGGCCGCGTTGAAGAAAAACGCGAGCACTGTGGGTGCCGGACCGTTGATCGTCATGGAGACGCTCGTCGACGGAGCGCACAGATCAAAACCGGAATAGAGCCGCTTGGCATCGTCGAGGCAGCACACGCTCACCCCAGAGTTGCCGATCTTGCCGTAGATGTCGGGTCGTCGATCGGGGTCGGCCCCGTACAACGTGACGGAATCGAACGCGGTAGAGAGCCTGACCGCGGGTTGTCCTTGGGACACGTAGTGGAAGCGACGGTTGGTGCGCTCGGGGGTGCCCTCTCCGGCGAACATCCGCGTCGGGTCTTCGCCCGCACGCTTGTATGGAAAGACGCCCGCCGTGTAGGGGTAGTGCCCAGGCAGGTTCTCTTTCATCGAGAAACGCACCCTCGCACCAAAGTCACGGATGCGGGGCGCCGCCACTTTGGGAGTCGCTTGGTGAGAAAGTGATTCGGTGTAGTTCTCGACGGCGATCTGCCGCCCACGCACCTCGTAGCTGGTCTCCTGCGCGGTCACGCCTTCGACCAGCGCATCGTATCGCTCAAGGTGACCGCGGGCCTCCGGGCCGAGTTCGGCGAGGATTTGGTTGTAACGACGACGCAGCGCCACGGTCTCTGCGTGAGGGGTCGACTCTACGGGGAACGGTCGCAGGTCTGCCAGGGGAGGGTCCCCGAGCTCGGTGAGCGCGCCTTGCAGTGCGAAGAGCCTCTCTGCGAGCAGCTCCTCGTGGGCGATGCGCTGGTGGCGCTTGCGTACGGTGTCAGCGATCTCGGCGAGGTAGCGCGTGCGCGCCTGGGGGATCAAGCTGTCGGTGCGCGGAGGTCCGACCTCGAGGGCAGGTTTCTTCCAAGCACGACCAGCGTCTTTCGCGGCAAGTTTCTCGACGAGGGCGACGAAGACCGCGTTCGTGCCAGGGTCGTGAAACCTGTGCGCGCTCGTCCCGAAGACGGGCATCTCCTCCAGCGACTCCTCGAAACGTTGGTGATTGCGCTGGTACGTTTTGCGTACGTCACGAAGCGCGTGGGGGGCGCCGCGCTTATCGAACTTATTGACCACGACGAGGTCGGCGAAGTCGAGCATGTCGATCTTTTCGAGCTGGCTCGGTGCACCGAACTCTGGGGTCATCACATACATCGAGAGGTCGCACAGTTCCGTGACCTCGCTGTCTGACTGGCCGATGCCTGCGGTCTCGAGGAGGATGAGATCGAACCCGCTGGCGGCCAAGACCTGCAACGAGTCTTTGACGGCAGCGCTTGTGGCGAGGTTCGCTCGGCGAGTCGCCATCGAACGGACAAATACCCTCTCGTTGCGCGCAGCGTTCATGCGAATGCGATCGCCAAGGAGCGCGCCGCCGGTGCGACGCCGCGTGGGGTCGACGCTCAGCACTGCCACGCGCTTTTCGGGAAACGATTCGAGGAAGCGCAACAGCAGCTCGTCGATGAGGGAGCTCTTGCCCGCGCCGCCGGTGCCAGTGATGCCGACGACAGGAGGCAGTGTTCCCCCCGTGTGGAGTGTTCCGACACTGCTAAGCAGGTCGCGCAAGGCACGCTGCTTTGCTTCCTCTTCAGGCGCGTCGTAGGCAGACTCTACGCATGTCAGCGCGCGCGCGATTTCTCCTCGAGCAGGCGTGGCAGACAGCGCTGTCACGGGTGCGCCGGCCGGTCGATCACACGCGCGGAGCATAGAGCGGATCATGCCGACGAGCCCCATGCGGCGCCCATCTTCGGGGGAGAAGATGCGTGCGACGCCACGGGCATGCAGCAGCTCGATCTCGTCGGGCACGATGACACCGCCACCGCCGCCATACACTTGGATGTGGCCAGCGCCGCGCTCACGCAGCAGCTCGAGCATATAGGTGAAGTATTCGACGTGACCGCCCTGGTAGCTCGAGATGGCGATGCCCTGGGCATCCTCACAGATCGCTGCGTCGACGACCTCTTGCACCGAACGGTCATGACCGAGGTGAATGACCTCGGCTCCCTCGGCTTGCAGAATGCGCCGCATGATCTGGATCGCAGCGTCGTGTCCGTCGAAGAGCGAGGCGGCCGTCACGAAGCGGACCCGGTGGGTGAGCGAAAACGGCGAGTTCTCGGGGGACGACACGACGGGGCGGGTCATAATGACGAACCTTTCTCTCCACAGTCGAATGACGACCGGCGTCGAGGAAGACGGAGACGCGGTGCACCTTTTGGCGGTGAAGGCCCCATGCTAACGAGGCCGCCTTGAGAAGGGATGCGCGATGCGCGCGAGGACGGCAACCGGGGAGCAACACTTCTGGAACGTCGCGAGCACCGTTTGGTGGGTTCTCTGCGCGTCGCTGGCCTTTTCAGCACGCGCGCAAGACCTCGGTACTTCCACACCGCCTCTCGATCGAATCCGCCTCCCCAGTGACGGTTCGGGCCTCCTCACCACCGAAGGTGCCGCGGTGGTACCCCACCTCGCGCACTCCGTGGCTTTCGCCCTCGACTACGGACACAACCCGGTGGTGATCCGCGATGCAGCAACGGGTGAGGTCGCTGGTGCTCTCGTAGCGCACCGCGTCGGAGGCGCGTTTGCAGCGACTGTCGGGCTTCTGGGCAGAATGTCTCTCGGCTTTGAGCTCCCCCTGGTGATGTTTCAGGGCGCGGGCGCGCTCGAAGGGTTCGGCACGGCCCCCCTCGTCACCTCGGGTCTCGCGCCATTGGGTATCGGAGATCTGCGCCTCGTGCCCAAAATCCAGGTGCTTCGTCAGCGTCGGCACTTCGTCAATGTTGCATTCTTGCCCGTCGTCATCTTCCCTACAGCGACTGGGTTGACACTCTTGCCGTCGACAGCATTGCGGTTCGGCGGCGACTTCCTGGGGGAGCGCAAAGACGCATTCTCCCTGCAGCCAGGTCTGGCGATATCGTGGGACTCGAGTGTGGTGCGCACCGTCGGAATGCTGAGCTATCGATTGAGGCCACCGCTCCCGGTGTCGACACCAGCGGGCCCCATTGACCTCGATCCCGAGCTCATCTTTCGCGCGGGGTTTGGCGCCTGGGCGCATGAGCTCGAGAGAGCGCTGGTGCCTCGGCCCGAGAAGGGTTCCCGTCTGCCCCCTGCCCTCGCCTTTCTCGAGGTCAGTGGTGCCATCTCTGACCGTGCGTTCTTGTCCGGCAGGGGAGATGCCTCGTCACTGACCACGACGCAACGCAACATCGTCCAAACCTCCTTGGAATGGCACGCGGGGCTGCGCTTTGAGCCCCCGGGCAGCCCCTGGCAAATCACCACGGCATTGGGCGGTGGTCTTCTGCGCGGCCTCGGTACCCCTGACCTTCGCGTCGTCCTGCAGCTTCGATGGCAAGTGCCAGAGAGCAGCGAAGCACCGCCGCCAGCCTGACCTTTCTAAGGCCGGGCCCCCGTCTAGCCAACGGCTGTGCTGCTGCCCGCGGAGGGCCTATGCTGAGGAGCCATGCGGTCTTTCGCCATCGCCCTCCTATCGTCGTTGCTGTTCACCGCACCTGCCCTCACGAAGGACAAGAGCGTCTACGAAGATACCAAGCACCGGTTCTCGATGCGCTTGCCCCTCGGCTGGCGTCTGCACCCAATGCCCGGCGACACCAGTGGCATGATGTTCCGTCGTGATGTCGACGGTGCCTTCGCACTTTTGCACGTCGGCGTGCGACAACAGCGACCGCTAGAGTCGGTGACTGACTCGCTCGAGGAAGCCACGGCTTCGCTCCGCGCCGAAATCGGCTTCGAGCAAGGGAAGGATCGCACCACCAGCGTCGGACTTCATCCTGCGATGCGGCGCTCAGTGAGCGTTTTCGCCAGCGGTGACGCTCGCACTGTCCGCGCCATAGAGCTCTATGTGCTTCATGCTTTTGGCTACGTGCACACGCTTCACTTCGAGCACGTACAAGACGAGCGAACGCGTTTCGCTCGGGACCAAGACCGACTGATCGGTGCTTACGAGCCCCTCGCCGGACGCACACTTGCCGGGCCCTTGATCGGCCAATGGGAGTCGACCTCGGGGGGGGCCCCTCTCGTCATGACCGAAGAGGGACGGTTTGAGCTCGGTCAGCTTCGAGACCGACTGTCAGGGACGTGGGACACAGACGGAGGCAGGCTCACACTCCACCTGCCCCAAGGGCAAGAGCGGTACCAGTATCAGCTAGACGGAACGAGGCTCACGCTCAGCTCCACCAATCTCCCGTCCCCCATGGTCTATGAGCGCACAAGCAGCGGGCGTTTTTTGAAGTCAAAAAATGCGAACGGCGAGGCGCCACGGTTACAGCTCTCCCGGGCTACGCTGCAGGGCAAATGGCGCGTGCTCGACGCTGCCACCACCGACCCCCTGATGTTGCATCTTGCACCATCAGGCGCGGTATCCTTCGGACCCCTTTCAGGTCGTTGGGAGTTCGCGCGGGGGCTGCTCACCATCACAAGCACGGCGGGCGAGACGATGACCTACCACGCGTCGATGGATGGGCCGCATCTATTGCTCGGTGGGGGTGACCTCGACCGAGAGCTGCGCTTGCTGCGTCAACAGTGACGCGCCTTGCGCAACCGCTCACCACCACACGGTGCGGCAGGGCAGGGGCGTGTGCATGACGATGGGCGCCAAGAAGAGGTCCTTGTCCGAGAAGCGGAGCGTGGCGGTCTCTGGTACCGGCCGCACGCGCCACTGTCGCATCAGTACCTCCCCCTCGTGGCCGAGGGGGGCGAGCAACGGAAGCTCCGCCTGTCGCAACCACAGCTCCGTCAGCTCCTGCGCTTCGGCGTCGTGCTCTTCGTGGGGTCGTAGGCGGTGGCGATTCGCTTCGAGCAAGCGACCTGGCGCTTTCGGGTCGAGATGAAGTAGCTCGTGCACCAAAGTTGCCACTCGTCGCGCGGGAG